>JALTID010000022.1:2461-15053 GCA_027004335.1 bacterium | reverse complement strand
CTCCGACTCAGCGATCACTCAGCTCTTCAACGCCTCTGCCGGTCGTCCCCGGAGCATCAACCAGCTCGCGGTCCAGGCGCTGATCCAGGCCGCGGTCCATGGGCGAGAAGAGATCGATGGAGACCTTGAAACCCCCATTTCGGTTTTTCTAAAACTGCAATCCCTTAACCCTGTTTTTCTCCTGGAAAGCTCTGCCAGAGTGGAAACCATGGGTAGATACTCCTTCATCGGCCTTTTTCCCTGGTTAAAGATCACAGCGAACAAAAAACTTCTGGACATAAAATATATGGACAATGAAGATGAATATGGAGCTACCAACCCCTTACCTCTTATTGAAGAATTTCTCTCCAATTTTGAAACTGATAGGGATTTACCATACTTAGGGGGACCGGCAGGCTACTTTTCATACGATTTCATCAGATACATTGAAGAACTTCCTGATCTGAAACCTGACCCCCTGAATTTACCATACATAAATCTTGTATCCCCTCAGATTTTTCTGATTTTTGACCATCTCTACCATTCACTTAAGATAGCTGGAGTGATCCCCCCCGGGGGTAATCACAGAGAAACCACAAAAAAAATAAACAGGATTAAGGAGCTTCTGAAAAAACAGGTGAAAACATCTTCATTTCTTTCCACCAACGGGCAAAAAATCAGTTCCAACTTTACCAGAGAAGAATTTATGAACGCAGTAAGCAAAGCTAAGGATTACATAATTGCAGGAGAGATTTTCCAGGTGGTTCTCTCTCAAAAATTAACAGTTGAAACCAGCCTCACCTATCTTGATCTTTACAGGAGATTAAGAAAGATCAATCCCTCTCCCTATCTGTTCCTGCTGAATTTCGGCGACCATCAACTCATCGGTTCCTCCCCTGAAGTCCATGTTAAAAAAATTGGCAACAAAGCAATGATAAGACCAATTGCCGGGACAAGAGGAAGAGGTTTGAATCCTATTGAAGATAAAAAATTAGAAGAAGACCTTCTAAATGATCCCAAAGAAAGGGCTGAACATCTGATGCTTGTGGACCTTGCAAGAAACGACCTCGGGAAAGTCTCAAGGGCAGGAAGCGTACATCTTGTCGACCCATACAGGGTGGAGTATTACTCCCATGTGATGCATATTGTTACTGATGTGGTATCGGAACTTAAAAATGATGTCTCACCTTTGCAGCTATTGGCCTCAACTTTCCCCGCGGGAACAGTTTCAGGAGCTCCCAAGATCAGGGCAATGGAAATAATTGAAGAATTAGAACCTGACAAGAGGGGTCCCTACGCTGGGGCAGTAGGTTACATAGATTTCAACAGGAATATGGACACCTGCATAACTATCAGAACAATTCTTAAAAAGGGCCCAACCGTCCTTATTCAGGCTGGTGCGGGAATTGTTTATGACTCAGTTCCCGAAAAAGAGTATGAAGAAACTATAAATAAAGCAAAAGCCCTTTTAAAAGCAGCGAAGGAGGGAGAAGATGTTTTTGATAATAGATAATTTTGACTCTTTTGTTTACAACCTCTACCAGTACATTGCTGAATTTATTGGAGAAGAGAATGTCAGAGTACTCCGAAGTAATTTAGTTGTTCCAGCAAAAGTCATTGATATGAAAATAGAAGCAATTGTGATTTCCCCCGGTCCTGGACGACCTGAAAAGATCCCTGGTGTGGTGGAAATAGCAAAGAGATTTTCTAAGATTCCCACATTAGGTATCTGTCTTGGACACCAGGTTATTGGCTACGCCTTTGGAGGGAAAATCAGGCAGGCAAAAAAAATAATGCACGGGAAGTCCTCAAAGATAAAACTCCAGCAGGGAGCAGAAATTTTTGAAAATCTTCCAGAAGAAATTGAAGGAGGTAGATATCATTCACTGGTTGTGGATGGTCTTCCAGATGAAATTGAGATCCTTGCAAGATCAACAGATGATAATGAGATTATGGCAATAAAGCACAGGGAGCTGCCTGTGTATGGCATTCAGTTCCATCCTGAGTCGGTTCTAACACCACAGGGTAAGGAAATAATCAAAAATTTCATAAAAATAGCCACAGGAGGGTTAAAATGAGCTACAAAACAGCAATATCAAAATTGATCAACCATGAGGATTTAGAGGCGGAGGAGGTGAAAAGTATCATCTCCGCAATTCTCAGCGAAGAGATGGATCCCATTCAGAGCAGTGCATTTTTAACTGCACTCAGGATGAAAGGGGAAAAGGAGGAAGAGATTTTGGGTGTGGCTGAGGCATTAAAGGAAAAGATGGTAATGGTAAAATGTAAAGACAGAGAAAACCTTGTTGACACCTGTGGCACCGGAGGAGACGGCAAAAGCACCTTTAACATCTCCACAGCAGAGGCCTTTGTTGCAGCAGCAGGTGGTTTCAGAGTGGCAAAACATGGAAACAGATCAGTTACAAGTTCCTCCGGATCTGCAGATGTACTTGTGTCGCTGGGAATAAACATAACTTCTCTGACTCCTAAAAGGGCTGAGGAAGCTCTTAAGAAAATCGGGATCACTTTTCTCTTTGCACCATTTTTTCATCCAGCCATGAAGGCAGTGGCACCTGTGAGACAGAAGTTAGGCTTCCGTACAATTTTCAACATAATCGGACCTCTTGTGAACCCTGCTGGTCCAGTGACATATCACACAATGGGGGTATTCTCCCCGGATTTTGTTAAGCCAGTAGCAAAGGTTTTGAAAAAATTAGGTGTGAAAAAAGCAGCGGTTTTCTCCAGTTATGATGGGCTTGACGAAATTTCACCTTTTGCTCCCACAAGGGCCATAATTTTTGATGAGGAAAAATTTGAAGAGGTTATCATACAGCCTGAACAGTTAGGAATGAAGCACTCTCCTGAAGAGATGGAGGAGATAATAGTTACGAATCCGGAAGAAAGTGCCTCATTGATCAAAGCCATTTTCACTGGAGAGGCTCCAGAAGTAGCAAAAGATATGACGATATTGAATTCAGGGATGCTCTTTTACCTCAGAAACGGGGGAGCTCTCGCAGATGGTGTAGCAGAAGCCAAAGAAATTCTTAACTCCTTTAAGCCCCTTGAAAAACTAAATCAGCTTATAGGTTTTTCCCAGAAGGAGGAAGTTACAGGATGAGCGATATCCTCACGACCATAATACAACATAAAAGAGGAGAGTTAAAAGGACTCAAAGAAGAATTTGCAAAATTAGATCCAACCATGAGACCCCGTGAAACCCTCTTTTTTCCACCTGCTCATTCATTTATCCTCACTGAAATAAAACCCGCCTCTCCCTCTGAGGGGAGAATTCTCCCTGAAAAATTTTCAATAGGAGAAATTGCTACAACCTATGTCAGGGCTGGTGCGGATGCTATTTCTGTGCTTGCAGATAGGAAGTTCTTTCAGGGAGACCCCTGTTTCACGCGAGAGCTTGCAACATCCTTTGAAGTACCATTATTATTCAAAGAATTTATAATAGACCCGTGGCAGATTGATTTAGCATACAATCTTGGAGCAGACATAATTCTTCTCATTGCATCAATTCTCACAGAAAAAGAACTGGCAGAATTTTACAACATCGCAAGAGGGAAGGGTCTTCAGGTAATTGTAGAGGTCCATAACAGAGAGGATATCATTAAAGCATTAAATATTAACCCTGAGATCATAGGCATAAATAACAGAAACCTCAGAACCTTCAAAACAACAATTGAAACCACACTGGAACTCATGCCCTTTATACCGGAAGAAATAACAATTATCTCTGAAAGTGGCATTGGAACCCCGGATGATATCAAAATCCTTTCCAGAAAAGGCGTCAAAGGTTTTCTCATTGGAACCTCAATTTTGAAATCATCCAATTACATAAATAAAATAAAGGAGTTAAAAAATGCCATGCTGGGTTAAGATCTGTGGGGTAAGAGATCTCGCAACAGCTCTTTTAATAGAAAAGAATGGATTCAGTGCAGTCGGATTTAATTTTTATCCTAAAAGCAAAAGGTTCATATCTCCTGAAGAAGCAAGATTCATTTCTGAAAACCTCACAACAATAAAAAAAGTCGGTATTTTTGTTAATGAAGAACCAGAGAAAATAATCAGGATATTAAATTATGTGGGGCTTGATTATCTCCAGCTTCATGGCAATGAGCCTCCCGAAATTATCAGAAAATTTCCTCATAGCACAGTCATAAAAGCTATTCCAGCTATGGAAAATCTACCGGAATTAATTGAGAGCTACATTTCAAAATCGCCATTCGCAATACTGATTGATACTCCGACAGAGAATTATGGAGGTTCTGGAAAAACATTTAACCATCAAAGACTTTCCTTTTTGAAAGAGCTAGATTTTCCAGTGATTATCGCCGGAGGCTTGAATGAATCAAATTTTCAGCAACCTTTAAAAATTTTTAAGCCCTTTGGACTTGATTTTAATTCTGGCGTAGAAATATCACCAGGTATAAAATCTTCAAGAAAAATAGTTTCTCTTAAAAAGAAACTAAAGGAGGCAGGATGTTTAAGCTAAAACGCTACTACGGTGGGTTTGGAGGGGTATATATCCCTGAGCTATTTATACCAATCTTGCAGGAGCTTGAGGAAAATTTTTTAAAAGCAAAGAAGGATAAGGAGTTTAAAAAGGAACTCCACCATCTTCTCAAAACCTATGTGGGAAGACCCACTCCCCTCACATACGCCCATAGATTATCAGAAGTTGTGGGGGCAAAGGTCTACCTGAAAAGAGAGGATCTTGCTCACACAGGGGCACATAAGATCAACAATACCATCGGACAGGCGCTACTGGCAAAGTATATGGGAAGAAAACGAATCATTGCAGAAACCGGGGCAGGCCAGCATGGTGTTGCCACTGCTACAGCAGCGGCATATCTGGGTCTTGAGTGTGAAGTATTTATGGGAAGCGAGGATGTTATAAGACAGAGGTTAAATGTACTCAGGATGGAACTTTTAGGGGCAAAGGTGATTCCCGTTGAAAAAGGTAGTGGCACCCTCAAGGATGCTATAAATGAAGCATTGAGAGACTGGGCAGAGAGAGTAAAAGACACATACTACCTCCTCGGATCTGTAGTTGGACCACATCCCTATCCGGCTATTGTTAAGTATTTTCAATCCATTATAGGTAGAGAAACTAAAGCACAGATACAGAAATTTGAGAGGAGAAATCCTGATTATGTATTAGCATGTGTTGGTGGTGGTTCTAATGCCATGGGGATATTCTCCGCATTTATAAAAAACCGGGAGACAAAATTGGTGGGGGTAGAAGCAGCTGGTAGGGGTTTAAATGACCTCCATTCTGCAACACTCAACAGAGGAGAAAAAGGATATTTACACGGAACCAACTCACTTTTGCTCCAGGATAGATGGGGGCAGGTTAAAAAAGTTCATTCCATTGCTCCCGGTCTTGATTATCCAGGGGTGGGGCCTGAACTATCCTACTTAGCTGAAAGCGGCAGAATTATAGCGTCAAGTGCCACAGATGATGAGGTTATTGAAGCTGTAAAAGTACTATCCCAATCAGAAGGGATAATTCCAGCCCTTGAATCAGCTCACGCAGTTGCATATCTTTTAAGAGAATCCGGCAGGTTTAAGAAAAATGAGATAATCGTTGTAAATATCTCTGGAAGAGGAGACAAGGATATGGAAGTGATAATGGAGGCACTAAATGAACAGAGTTGAAAAAGCTTTTAAAATTAAAAACGGAATTATGATAGGATACTTAGCAGCTGGCTACCCAGATTTTGAGGGATCAATACACTGGATTGAAAAAAGTATAAATTCAGGGTTTGATATAATAGAAATTGGACTCCCATTTAGTGATCCTGTGGCAGATGGACCCACTATACAAAAAGCTTCTAAAATAGCTCTTGAAAGAGGTATGGATCCAGAAAGGTATCTGGAATTGATCAAAATTCTGAGAGAAAAACATCCTGAGATACCTTTTATTACAATGACTTACTATAATTTAATTGCAAAAGATAAAAATTACCCAGGGAAACTTTTGAACTCCGGGATAGATGGATTAATAATACCTGATTTGCCCCTTATAGAGGGGAAAATTTTCTACAGAACGCTTAATAAGATGGGGCTGGCAACTCCAATGCTGATCCCACCAACAATCAAGGGAGAGTATTTTAACAGGTTGATTAAAAATTCAAGCGGTTTCATCTATGCAGTTTCAAGAAGTGGAACCACAGGAGAGAGAGACGAAATACCTGAAGAGGGGATCTCTCTTATAAAAAGATTAAAAAAATCAACCACAAAACCTGTGGCAATTGGATTTGGGATCAAAACAGCAGGGCAGGTTGAACCTCTTAAAAGGATGGTGGATGGAATAATAATAGGCTCAGCCCTTATAAAAAAACTGGAAAATAATGATGACATAAGAGAATGGGTTGCGGCAATAAAAAAGGGAGCCTTTAATGCCTCCTAAATTTTGCAATGACTTGACTTAAAAATTATTCTTCAGGCTTTCTCTCTTCCCCTTTTTTCTCTTCTTTAGCTGCTTTTTCTTCTTTCTTCTCCTCTTTCTCTTTCTTTTCCGTTATTACCTTTGGGGGACTTTTTTTCCTTTCAGTTTTACCCTCTTCCTTCTTTTCTGTTTTCTTTTTCGTTTTAGCTTTAGTTTCCTTTTTCCCTTCGGTTTCCACTTCCCCAGCAGTTTCCTGAGCCTCTTCTTCAACTTCAGCTTTTGCACCTTCTTGCTCTAACTTTTTCTCTTCAGCTTCAAGAGCTTCCTGTTTTTTCTCCTCCTCTAATTTCTTTCTTTCCTCTTTTATCTTTTTCCTCTTAACTCTAACCTTAAGCTCTTCCTGTACAAGCTCTACCACGGCAAGAGGAGCATTATCACCTCTTCTGTTTCTGTATTTTAATACCCTCGTATAACCACCAAGTCTATTTTTATACCTGGGGGCAAGTTCATCAAAAATTTTCTTAACAAGCTCCTTATCCTGTAACACAGCGAAAGCAAGCCTTCTTGCATGGAGATCTCCCCTCTTACCCAGAGTTATCAATCTGTCGGAGTGCCTCCTCAGATCCTTTGCCTTTGCCACAGTAGTAACAATCTTTTCATGAGTAAAAAGAGTTCTCAGCAGATTCTTTGTAAGAGCTTTTCTATTATCCTTATCCCTATTCAATTTACTGTGATCTTTTTTGTGCCTCATAGGTTACTCCTTGCTCTCCTGGGGATTTTTCCATCCTTCAACTGTCATACCGAGGAAGAGATCGTGCTGTTCAAGAATCTGTTTTATCTCATTGAGAGTTTTCTCACCAAGATTCTTTATATTTAGAAGTTCACTCTCACTCCTCTGAACAAGTTCACCAAGATATTTTATATTCTCATTTCTCAGACAATTCATAGCCCTTTCAGGAAATTTCAACTCCTCTATCGGAGTATAAAAAATAGGATCAATCTCAGGCTCTTTCTTTTCTTCTTCCTTCTCCTCTGGCACAATATTGGAAAAAACTTCAAAGTGCTTAATAAGTAACTGTGATGCATAAAAAAGAGAATCCTTAGGATTAGCACTTCCATCTGTCCATATCTCAATATTCAATCTGTCATAATCGGAAACTTTCCCCACCCTTGCATTCGTTACATGATAAGTCACCTTCCTCACCGGAGAGAAATCTGCATCAATAAAAATCATATCAATAGCAGGTTCAATAAATTCATCTTTGATTCTCTCAGCAGGTGTATAACCTTTACCTCTCATAACCCATAATCTCATTGATAACTTCCCACCTTCTGCCACCGTAGCAATGTGAACATCTGGTGTGAGGATTTTTACACTTTCAGGAAAATTTATCTCCTTTGCCTTGACTTCACCCTCTTTGTCAATTTCAAGGGTTCCCTCAACAATCCTGTCCTCTGATTCAAGAGAAACCCTGATAGACTTAAGATTTAAGATTATATCAGGAATATCCTCTATGACCCCCGATAAACTGGTAAATTCATGAAGAACACCCTCAACCTTGATAGCCACAATAGCAGCACCTGGAACAGAAGATAGCAATACTCTTCTAAGTGAATTTCCAATAGTGATTCCATACCCTCTCTCAAAAGGCTCTACATAAAACTTCCCATAGGTATCAGTTAAGTTATTTACATTATAGAGTATTCCTGCAGGCTTAATAAAAGAATACCAGAATTTTTCAATATCATACATTTACAATCCTCCTATGGAGAGTTTTTCATCTTGAATAAAACTCAACGATTAACTGTTCCCGTATCTCTGGTGTCCTGAGGTCCTCTCTTGCAGGATAAGATACAAACTTCCCTTTTAAAGCCTCTGGTTCAACTTCAACCCAGTGTGGGAACCCTCTTTCTTTTGTACTCTCAAGGTTTTCTCTTACAAGTTCCATATCCTTACTTTCATCCTTTATTTCCACAATATCTCCGGGCTTGAGAAGATATGAAGGTTTATCAACCACTCTTCCATTAACCTTAAAATGTCTGTGTGTTACAAGCTGCCTTGCCTGTTTTCTTGAAACAGCAAAACCCATTCTGTAAACAACATTATCAAGTCTTCTCTCAAGTATAACAAGTAAATTTTCCCCCGTAACACCTTTTATCCTATCAGCCATCTCATAATACTTTTTAAATTGTTTCTCACTAACACCATAAATCTTCCTTGCTCTCTGTTTCTCTCTTAGCCTGATCCAGTAGTCTGTGGGGCGTGACCTCACATTTCTACCATGCTGGCCTGGAGGAAAGGGGCGTTTTTCAAAAGGACAGCTTGGACTATAACATTTTTCACCCTTTAAATAAAGTTTCATTCCTTCTCTTCTGCATAGCCTGCAGACAGGGCCAGTATATCTTCCCACAAAACGCCTCCTTTCTTGCTAAACTCTTCTTCGTTTCGGTGGTCTGCAACCATCATGCGGAATAGGGGTTATATCCTTAATCAAAGTTACCTGAATCCCACTCATTCCAATAGCACGCAAAGCAGATTCTCTACCTGGTCCCGGACCTTTAACATAAATTCTAGCCCTTTTTAATCCCGTTGCAGTGGCCTTTTTTATTGCATCTTCCGCTGCCAGTTGTGCAGCATAGGGGGTACCTTTCCTGGCACCCTTAAATCCAGCAACTCCGCCTGAGGACCAGGTAATGACATTTCCATCAGGATCAGTAACTGTAATAATTGTGTTGTTGAATGTCGCATGAATATATATTTTACCCTCAGTTATACCTTTTTTTGTTTTCCTTCTTTTACCTCTTCGTCTATTGGTAGTCATTTACTATCCTCCAATTATTTCTCTCTTCTCTTTTTCTTGGTACTAAGCTTATTTCGGGGACCTTTTCTTGAGCGAGCATTAGAATGGGTTCTCTGTCCCCTTACAGGAAGGCCTCTCATATGTCTCAATCCCCGATAAGCCTTTATGTCCATGAGCCTTTTTATATTCCTCTGTACCTCAGATCTGAGAGCACCCTCAACCTTGTATTCTTCATCAATAACTTTCCTTATCCTTTGTACCTCATCTGCTGAGAGTTCCCCAGCCCTTTTATCAGGATCAACTTCAGCTTTCTCAAGTATTTCCAGTGAAGTAGATTTTCCTATACCATAGATGTAAGTCAGGCTTGTAACTATTTTCTTACTCTTAGGAATATCTACCCCTGCTATTCTTGGCATCTTTCTCCTCCTTAACCCTGTCTCTGTTTATGTCTCGGATTTTCACATATCACATAAATTTTCCCTCTCCTCTTAACAATCTTGCACTTTTCACATCTTTTTTTCACAGATGCTTTAACCTTCATTTTCTGTCTCCTTTTAATCTGTAGGTTATCCTCCCTCTGCTTAAATCATAAGGGGAAATCTCCACTGTGACTTTATCTCCTGGAATGATCTTAATATAATGCATTCTCATCTTGCCTGAGATATGTGCAAGAATTACCTGTCCAGTTTCAAGTTTCACTTTAAACATGGCATTGGGCAACAACTCTATCACCTCTCCTCCTACTTCAATCGATCTGTGCTCCTTTTTAGGCATAAAATATCCTTTTTATTTTAGCAGTAATTTTAACAAATTGCACTGTTCCCTGCAACAACATATATTACAACCTGCTAAGTATTTCAGGGCCGTTATCAGTAATAGCAATGGTATGCTCAAAATGAGCAGCAAGCTTCCCATCAGCGGTAACAGCAGTCCAACCATCAGAGAGAATTTTTACTTTCCATGTTCCCTCTGTAACCATAGGTTCAATGGCTATGGTCATTCCATTCCTGAGCAAAACACCTCTTCCCGGTTCTCCATAATTAGGAACCTGTGGCTCTTCATGGAGCTTTTTTCCTATACCATGTCCAACAAAATCCCTAACAACATTAAAACCATTACCTTCCACATGAGACTGAACCGCATGGCCTATATCACTAAGATGATTCCCGGGAACTGCCTGTTCAATTCCTTTATACAGTGATTCTTCTGTCACCTTCATCAAATTCTTCGCGACATCAGAAATTTCCCCAACACCCACACTTATTGCTGCATCTCCGTAATATCCCTTGTAAATTACCCCATAATCCAGACTTACCAGATCACCATTTCTTATTCTTTTCTTTTTTGAAGGGATACCATGAACAATCTCTTCATTTATAGAGACGCAGAGTGCCCGGGGATAACCCATATAACCTTTAAATGCTGGTACTGCTCCGCGTTCCCTGGTTATTTTAACTGCAAGTTTATCAAGCTCATCTGTACTCATACCTATCTCAACCACTTCTCTAAGGGTTTCAAGGACCTCAGCTACTATCCTGTTGGCATCTCTCATTATCTCAATTTCTCTACGGCTCTTAATATTTATTCCCATAAGTATTAAACTCCAAGCGAAGTTTTTATA
The DNA here is from genome assembly GCA_027004335.1 of bacterium. Lineage (GTDB taxonomy): Bacteria > JALSQH01 > JALSQH01 > JALSQH01 > JALSQH01 > JALTID01. Next base: position 4,252 of record JALTID010000022.1, on the reverse strand, counting down.
CTTTCAAAAACATTCTCCATAGAAGCCACGCCATTGATTTTTTTCAGCAAGCCTTTCTTTTCATAAAAATCTACAAGTGGTGCGGTGGATTCGTTATACACTTCTATTCTTTTCTTCACAACTTCTTCTTTATCATCTTCTCTCTGTATCAGTTTTCCACCACATTTATCACAAACTCCCTCTACTCTGGGAGGCTTAAAAATTATGTGGTATTCCTCACCACATTCTTCGCAAACTCTTCTCCCACTAATTCTCCTGATCAACTCCTCATCAGGGACATCAATATAAACCACCGCATCAAGCTGTTTTCGCATCTCAGCTAAGATCTTCTCAAGAGCTTCTGCCTGAGGAATCGTTCTTGGAAAACCATCAAGTATAAATCCTTTTCCACAATCAGGCTTTCCCAGCCGCTCCTTTACAATCTCAATGACAATTTCATCAGGTACAAGTTTACCTTCAGACATAATCTCCCTCACCTTATGTCCTAAAGGAGAATCTTCCCTCTTCTTTTCTCTCAAAATATCACCAGTGGAAATCTGAGGAATCCCAAGAAGATCTACAAGTTTCTTTGCCTGTGTTCCCTTACCAGCACCCGGAGGCCCAAGAAAAATAAGATTCATTCCCTTCTCCTTTTAAGATTTAACCGTATCTTCTGCCTTTAATTTTTGCACCCCTACCTAAGAACCCTTCATAATATCTGCTAACGAGATGAGCCTGTATCTGTTGCATGGTATCAAGGGCAACACCAACTGCGATAAGCAGAGAGGTACCGCCAAAATAAAATGGGGTATTAAACCTTTTTATAAGTATTGTTGGTAAAACACATACTGCTGCCACATAAAGAGCACCAATAAGAGTTATTCTGGATAAAACTCTGTCAATATAATCAGCAGTTTGAGTTCCAGGACGAATGCCAGGAATATAACCTCCCCATTTCTTTAAATTGTCAGCCACATCAACAGGATTAAATTGAATTGCAGTGTAAAAATATGCAAAAAATATAATAAGTACCACATAAGAAGCTTCATACCATAGGGCACCAGGAGAAAAATAATATTTTAAGGTTTCAGTAAAGGGAGTTTTCATAAAATTTGTAACAGTCAGGGGAAACATAAGCAGTGAACTTGCAAAAATGGGAGGAATAACCCCAGCGGTATTAACCTTCAATGGGAGATGAGTACTGGTCCCCCCATACACTTTTCTCCCCACCACTCTTCTGGCATATTGAACAGGTAATCGCCTCTGAGCCGTTTCCATGTAGACAATGAACCAGACAACGAGAAAAGCAAGTAAGAGTATAAACAAAAGGGTAAAAAGTGACATCTCACCTACTTTCATTATCTGTACAGTACTCCCAATTGCACCTGGAAGTCTTACAACTATTCCCGCATAGATCAATAAAGAAATACCGTTCCCTATTCCTCTTTCTGTAATCTGCTCGCCTAACCACATAAGAAATGTGCTTCCAGTGGCAAGGATAAGAGCTGTAAAAAACCTGAAAGCCCACCCAGGATAAAGAACAATAACTTCTCCAGCAGGTCCCCTCATGCCTTCCAGCCCATAAGCTATTCCTAGTCCCTGGAAAAAGGCAAGCGCCACAGTAAGATACCTCGTATATTGAGTTATCTTCTTCCTACCCAGTTCTCCCTGTTTCTTTAGCTGATCAAGTTGAGGAATAACAACTGTTAAAACTTCAAGTATGATTGCAGCGCTGATATAGGGCATAACACCAAGAGCTGTTACCGAAAATCTACTTATTGCACCACCTGAAAACATATTAACAAGCCCAAA
>JALTID010000022.1:0-2451 GCA_027004335.1 bacterium | reverse complement strand
CTTGAGTATTAACTCCAGGCGTGGGGATAAAAACCCCAATTCTGTAAATGGCGAGCATAATAAGGGTAAAAATAATTCTCTTTCTTAACTCAGGTACCTTTCCAAGAGAATCAATGTTTCCAAGCATTTATTTTCCTCGTATCTCCTCTACCTCTCCCCCTGCTGCAAGGATCTTCTCTCTTGCAGAAGAACTGAATTTATGTGCTTTAACTATCAATTTCTTTTCTAATTCTCCTTTGCCCAATATCTTAACACCATCTCTGGTCTTTTTTACGATTCCACTCTTCAAAAGCAATTCAGGATCTACCACTGTCCCATCTTCAAACTTATTTAATTTTTCAACATTAACTTCTGCGTACTCTTTTTTAAAAAGTACGTTGGTAAAACCAAACTTGGGTAATCTCCTTTTTAAGGGCATCTGACCACCCTCAAAATCTGTCGGAACACCCCCTCCAGACCTGGCATTCTCACCTTTATGTCCTCTTCCAGCAGTTTTCCCCCATCCAGAAGACTCACCTCTCCCCACTCTTTTTCTTTTATGACGAGAACCCGGGAACGGTTTAAGTTCAAATAATTCCATGGAAGCTCCTCCTATTCACCACGGATTTCCTCTATACTCTTACCTCTCTTAGCTGCCACATACTCAGGCGATTCAAGTTGAAGAAAACCATCAATTACTGCCTTCACAAGATTTTGAGGGTTATTAGATCCAAGACTTTTGGTAAGAATATTTTTTATACCAGCGGCTTCCATCACAGCCCGAACAGTGCTCCCAGCAATAACTCCTGTACCTGGACTGGCTGGTTTTAACAAAACCTTGCTTGCCCCAAAATAGCCAATAACTTCATGGGGAATTGTGTTATTAAAAATTGGGATAGAGAGAATATTCTTTTTAGCATCTTCCACAGCTTTTCTTACAGCATCAGGAACCTGCCTCGCTTTCCCCAGACCTACTCCCACACGACCATTTCCGTCACCCACAACTACAAGGACACTGAAATTAAACCTTCTGCCTCCTGCGACAACTTTTGCAACTCTTCTTATCTGAATAGTCTTCTCTATCCATCCTTCATCCCTCAAACTATTAAATACCAATTTCGGTACCTCCTCTAAAACTTTAATCCTGCTTCCCTTGCCGCATCAGCGAGGGCTTTCACCCTGCCATGATACTTATAGCCATTCCTATCAAATACTACCTCTTTAACTCCTCTCTCAAGAGCTCTTTTTGCAATTAGTTCACCCACAGCTTTTGCTGCTCCAATATCTCTTGTGGATTTGATACCCTCTTTTAATTCCTTTTCAAGGGAAGAAGCAGCAACAAGAGTGTGGCTTTTCTCATCATCAATTATCTGAGCATAAATATACTTCAAGCTTCTATAAACAGTAAGCCGAGGTTTTTCAGCTGTACCTGTTATTTTTTTTCTTATCCTTATCCTTCTCTTTAACCTTTTATCTTTTTTTCTTTCTTTGCTCAACATCTCAGCCCCCACTATTTCTTAGATTTTTTCCCTTCCTTCAAAATCAATCTTTCATTTTTGTATCTTATACCTTTTCCTTTGTAATTATCAGGTTCTCTCAACTTTCTAATATCTGCACTAATCTGTCCTACAAGGTGTTTATCAATCCCTTTTACTCTAATAATTGTAACATTCTGATCACTAATGGAAAAAGGAGCAGGTTCAACTTCAAAATCTATTCCAGCTGGAGCTGCAAATTCCACTGGATGTGAGTAACCAAGATTCATAACCAACTTATTCCCTCTAAGTTGAACACTATAAGTTTTTCCTACAAGATAGAGTTCCTTCACAAACCCCAGAGTGACACCAGTAACCATGTTATTTATCAAACTCCTTGTTAATCCCTGAAACGCAAGCTGCTGCTTATTCTTTGGATTTTCTATTTTAACCTTAATCTGATTATCCTCTCTTATTACTCTTACACCTTCTGGATGAATCCAGGACAATTCTCCTTTGGGACCTTTTACCTTTATATTCCTATCCTCTATTTTGATATCCACACCAGATGGAATATTAACTGGCATTTTCCCATATCTTGCCATTTTTTACTCTCCTGTTTCTCCTACCAGATTATGCACAAAAGTTCACCACCCACATTTTCTCTTTTAGCTTCGCTATCTGTCAATATACCTTTAGATGTGGAAAGTATAGCAATACCCAGACCATTTCTGACTCTTGGGATTTCATTCGCACTTACATAAATTCTTCTTCCTGGTTTACTTACTTTTTCCATATGGGCGATCACTGGCTTTTCATTATAATATTTCAAAAATATCTGCAATCTCAGTTTCTTTCCTTGCTCTTCCTTTCTGGTAGGAACCGAAAATTCCTGATAATCTTCTATGTAACCTTCCTTCTTTAATATTTCAAGAATCACCTTCTTAAGTTTTGATGAAGGCACTGTAACATCTTTTTTCCTTGCCATTAACCCATT
>JALTID010000021.1 GCA_027004335.1 bacterium | reverse complement strand
ATTCCAGGAATTGAAAGTAAACCAGATTTTAATGTTTCCTTTCTTAAAAGCCTGTTATACTTTACTGCAAACCTGTGTGCCTCATTTCTCACAGAAACGAAAAGCTTATACTCAGGGGTTCCCTCTTTCAGTCTTACAGGATTAACTCTGTTAGGCTTAAAAATCCTCTCTCCTCTACCACTTCTCCTATCTTTTGCTATTGCAAGGAGCTCTATCTCATCTTCCAGTCCAAGATCTTCAACAACTTTCCTGGCCACAGATAGCTGACCCTTTCCCCCATCTATCAATATCAGGTCTGGTAATTCTCTGTCTTCCCGCAACCTTCTTGTTACCACCTCCCTGATCATCCCGAAATCATCTATCCCCTCTACCTCTTTTATCCTGTATTTTCTGTATTCATCTTTTACAGGTTCACCATCAATAAATGTTACCATACTTCCAACAGCTTCTTTGCCTCCCAGTTCAGATATATCAACACATTCGATCCTTCGGGGAAGCTTCCTGAGCTGAAACTTTTTCTTTATCTTCTCAAGGAGTCTTAAAATCCCTTCTTTTTCAGCAACATTCTTCAGGTAATCTTCAGCATTTTTAGCTGCAAGTCCAAGAAGTTCACGATTTACCATTTCTCTCGCACCTGATTTCAAGCCAATCTTAACATCTAAATGATAGAGGAGTTCTTTTAAAACATCCTTCCCCTCAAAAGGAGAAACATAAACAAATTGGGGAGGATTGGAAACCACTCTGTAGAGCTGATATATATAACTTCCTATTTCCTCCTCTGGATTAATCACTGGAGAATGGGTAAAATTCTCCTTATCTATAAGTCTGCCTCCCCTTACAATAATTCTTGTTATCACGAGGTGCCCTCCTCCTGCAGCCCACCCCAGATAATCAGCATTAACTTTTCTATTCATAACTACTGCCTGTCTTGTAAGAACTCTTTCCAGAGCCCTGAGTCTATCCCTGTATTCAGCTGCCTCTTCAAATTTAAGATCCTCAGCAAGTTTCTCTATCTTATTTTTTAGATCATTTACAATTTCCTCTCCCTCACCCTTTAAAAATCTAATTAAACCTTCTACATATTCACGGTACTTCTTTTCATCTACATATCCCACACAGGGAGCAGAACATTTTTTTATCTGGTAGTAGATACAGGGACGATCCCGATGCACTCTCATTTTATTATCGGTACAGGTACGGAGGGGGAAAACCCTCAGAATATACCGCAGAGTCTCTCTAACAGAAGAGGCAGATGAGTAGGGACCAAAGACAACACTACCTTTCTTGTTTGGCTTTCTCCTTATCACATACACTCCGGGGAATTTATCTCCTACAGAAACTTCAATGCTCACATAGGTCTTATCATCCCTCAGTCTTATATTGTACAGGGGCTTATACTTCTTTATGAGAGTATCTTCTAACAGAAACGCCTCTGTTTCATTGGTGGTTAAAATGTATTCAAAATCTGCTATCTGGCTCACAAGAAAGGGAACAAGCAGCCTGTTATCATGACCTCTACTGTAGCTGAGAAGTCTTTTCTTCAGATCCCGGGCTTTCCCTATGTAGATAACCTTTCCCCTGACATCTTTGAAAATATATACCCCGGGTCTATGGGGTACATCACCTATCTTCTCCGTCCACATTTAACTTACCCTGAAAACCAGTATTACCAGAGTCACAAAAATCAAGCTGTTGGCAACTTCACTCCAGCCAATTTTCACCACAGCGGGAGGTGCCTCATAACGTTTGAAAACAATATAAAGTGCTCTCAGATATGTGGGCAAAAATTTTAGAGTCCTTTTTCCAATCCTGTACCCTTTTATTATTATCACAGAAGTATTAAAAGCAAAAATGGCAAAAAGTATGCTGATAAACAGGATAGTGGAACTATTTAAAGGAAGAGAATAAACAAAATGACCCATTATATACGCAGTGAGAAATATGAACCATGTACCATGCTGTCTGGGAATGGTGCTAAAAAAGAGCCTCATCATTTTTCAATAAGAGAGTAGAGAAGTTTTATCTCCTCGGGCCATCTTTCCTCTTTAGGTGTTTCAAGAATTAAAGGAATATCATCAAATCTGCTATCATTCATTATCATACGGAAAGCTTCAATACCAATATTACCCTCACCAATATGTGCATGTCTATCCACTCTACTTCCTAATTCACTGGCAGCATCATTCAGATGCACTCCTCTAAGAAAATTAAACCCTATTACATCATTAAATTCCTTCATTGTTTTCTCATATGCTTTTTCATCTCTCAGATCATAACCTCCCGCAAAAATATGGCAAGTATCAATACAAACACCAACCCTGGACTTATCCTCAACTAAATCAATTAAAGTCCTCAAATGCTCAAATTTATATCCCACATTGGAACCCTGCCCCGCAGTTGTCTCTATTACCAGAGTAACACCTTCCGTCTGCTCAAGAGTTATATTCATTGCCTCTGCTATTATCTTTAAACAATCTTCCTCTGATATTTGATTCAGATGTGCACCGGGGTGGAAATTGAGCTTGTCCAGTCCCAACTGAGATGCCCTGGTAACCTCATCAATAAAAGCGTTAAGAGCCTTTTCCCACTTCTCTTTATCAGGGTTACCTAAGTTTATAAGATAACTATCATGGGGAAGAACATGCTTTACCAGAATTCCTGATTCTTTCAAATTCTTTTTAAACTCTCCGATGGCTTTATTATCATAAGGCTTAGCAAACCATCTCCTCTGATTTTTCAGAAAAAGGGCAAAAGCTTTTGCCCCAATTTCGACTGCATTAAGGGGTGCATTTTGAACCCCACCCGCTGTTTTAACATGTGCACCAACAAATTTTTTCATTTTTCACCTCCCTTTTCCCAGCTTAAAAGCAATCTCTTTATCTCAATTCCTCCCGTAAATCCACCGGGAGAACCATCACTTTTTATTACTCTATGGCACGGAAAGAGAATGGGCCATCTGTTACTGGCAAGCCATCTTCCAGCAACTCTGGCGTATTTTCTACTACCCCAGAATTTTTCTGCCACAGAGGCGTAAGTCTCAGTTTCTCCTGGAGGAATCTCCTGTAACATTAGATAAAATTTCAATCTTTCCTGAAGCGGAGAAAAAAGGAGAAAGGGAATTCCATGAAAACTTCTATGCCTGATGAAATGTTCAAAAAAATCCTCCACCTTCTTCCATATATCACTCACCGGCGGTGCCCCCTGAAGTTCCCAAAAAGATATTCTCTCAACCATCCCTTCTACCACTCTAACCCAGATTGTTACAGCACCAACACTGAAAGAGGCAACTTCCATTTGATATATTATACCAGAATGGTAAGGTTTCTGTAAATCTCAACAGGAAAAACCAGACAGCATGGTAATTACAATATTAAAAGCCAATACTATCACCATGCAGGCCCTCTTCCTCAAAATTACTTTTGTTTTACCATCTTAGGTACCATATGAAAAGCACAGGTGAAACATTCCCACTGGATAAAAATGAAGATATCCTGAAAATCAATTCTCCCAGAAACAGACTTTCTGGCCCATATGCTGTGGTTCTTAAGAATATTGGTGAACGATGGGTAATTGTTGCTCTGGGTTGGGACGGAAAAACTCAACTTGGAATCAGATAGTTCTGGGACAGGGCCGGTAATCTTATTTCGTCAGGATATGCAACATGGTTCATAATTCCTGCTTTTCTGAATCAAATATTTTATCTGGATTACTTATTAAATATAAATTGAGGTGTAAATTAAATGATTTTCTTTGCGGTAAAATCACCTGAGAGGAGTTAAAGAAATTTAGTGAGGAGATAAAAGGGTAAATTGTAACACCATAACAATATGATAAGATAGTACCTCACAATAATATCTTTTAAATCCTGGTTGCGGTTATATTTTAACAAATGAGATGGGTCAGATGGAAAGTCTCAAATTCGTTAGAAGAAATAATAGGATAACTCTTCTTATTTTTCCAGCTTAAGGGAATCTCCTTTTCTAACGCCTTCTTTAAATTAGGGTGGGGGATATGTCTTAACCAGGAAAAGATGTTAGGTTGACAAAACTTTATTAGGTGAGTATAATAATACCAAAAATAATTTTTGGAGGTAATGGCATGGAAGTAAAGAATAAAATCAATGTAATAGGGAAAAGCGTCAAGGAAAGACAACAGATAGTAAAAGAGGAAAGCAAGGAGCTAAAATTAGGAGAGGTAATCGAAGTAATTACAGATGATGAAAGGATGCCAAAAGTTGCTGGCAAAATGGCCCAGATGATAGGCACGATAGAACTCATCGAAGTGATAAAAAAAGATGATGGTTTTTATCATGGATACTTTAGAAGGATAGAGCTTTTCCCCCTCACTGATGTTGAAAAAGGCACATTAATAAGGATAGCAAGGATTGATGGAGGAGCACAGGTTACAAAAGAACTTGATAATCAAGGGATAGTTGTAGGAACAGTAGCAGAGGTAGCAGAAAAAAAAGTTAGTCATATACACAGTGGACCACTATTGGTAAAAATAAAGGGGGAAAAACTATTGATCCCCAGGGGAATCGCAGAAAAAGTAATAGTGGGAGACAGAAAACTCCTGGAGATGGAAAAAGGTGAAAGAGGCACTATAAACAGTATTAAACTCAACGAAGAAATGATCGCAGCTCTTTCACAAATTGGCCTTGAAGAAGGAGTTGAAGTTAATATCGAGGGACATGATGTAGAAAAGACATACTCATTCAAAATTAATGGAAGCAAATATGTTCTTGGAGATGGTGAAGCTGCAAAGATTCTGGTGGAAACCGGGAAGGGAATTGTCCAGTCAAACTTTCTCGAGAATATGGGAACAATAAAAAAAATAATTGGAGGTAAAGAATTTCTCGAAAAATTAGGAGAAGAAGAAATAATAAACAAAAAAATAGAAATTCTTTCAGTTGAAGAAATAAAAAGTCACGAAGGTGAAAATACAGGACATTTCGTCGTAATGAAAGTAAACGGGAAAGAAATCATTTTGGGAAAGGGTCTTGCTGAGAAAATATGGGTAAGAAAAATAATTGAAGAAGAAGTATAAAATAAAAAATGGCGAACAAGGAGGTGACAAAATGAAAGGTGATGTAACCGTAGATGTAAAAAAAATGGGGGTCTTACGAAGAATTATGAAGGTCAAAAAGGCAGTAAAGAAAACTGTCGGTTACATAAACCCAAGGATGCGGATAAAAGAAAAACCTACACCCATAAAATAATTGCAAGAAACATAAATTGTATATATAATATTTATAATGAAAAAAGACGAAAGAAAAGGGAAAAAACCTTATATTCCCCCTAAAGTGGACTCCCGGGATATTTTTGAAGTAAATGCCTTAGGT
>JALTID010000020.1 GCA_027004335.1 bacterium | reverse complement strand
GTCCTGTAAAGAGTAACAGGTAAATTATAATAATAGATGTCAGCACTTCCAGCCTGGGTAACAAACACCCCTTCATCACTCAGCTGCTGGTACACCTTCTGATAAAACTCTTTTGTAAAAAGGTAAACAGATGGACCTTCCTCCAGTGGTTCAGTAAGATCTGAAATGATCACATCAAATTTTTCGTCCTCTTCAAAAATAAATTTTCTTGCATCATCAAAAATTACCTCACTTCGTGGGTTGTCAAAGGCACCTTTATGCCACTTTTCAAGATACTTTTTACATGTGTCCACAAGTTCTTTATCTATATCAACCATGATTGCTTTCTTTACAGATGGATGAAGCAGCACTTCCCTGAGAGTTGCACCTTCTCCCCCACCAATCACCAAAACTTTTTCAGGGGCAGGATGAAGAAACATTGCGGGATGAACCAGCATTTCATGGTATATAAACTCATCAATTTCCGCAGATTGTATTTTCTCATCCAGGAAGAGAACTCTTCCCAATTCGCATGTGTCCACAACATCTATTTTCTGAAACTTAGACTCTCCTTGATAAATAAAACTTTCTACTCTGTAATAGTAATACAAACTGTCCCCAACCGTTTCTACATACCACAGGGGGGGACATCGTTCATTCATAAAAACTCCAGAAATAAAATTTTAGGCCAATGCCACCTGGCTTTTGTTTTCTACTCTGGCTGGAATTTCATACTTCTTCTTTTCAGGTATTACACCCCGTTTTAGCTCAAAAAGTGTTATTTTCTCAGGTTTGAAATATTCTTCCAGTACATCCAGAGCCTTTTCGACATCTACCTCGTTGCTGCAGTAGAAAAGATCTACCGCCGCATAACCATGCTCTGGCCAGGTGTGAATTGTATAATGTGATTCTTCAATGATTATTACACCGGAAACACCATGTGGTTGAAATTGATGAAAGAAAGAACCAATTGAATGTGCGTGCGATTTAACTGTGGCCTCCTGAAGAGTTTTTTCAACATAATCGCGATTGGTAAGGGTTTCAGGATCGCAACCATAAAGTTCCACAATTAATTGAGTTCCAAGTACCTTTTTCACTTCATCCTACCTCCTTATTAAGGTTTTCACCAGTTATCAAGGTAAAGAAGCCCATCAACACAAATACGCTTGTCAGCTTCACCATCACGCATACCTTTCATCACCTCCTAACTTTTGAGAAACTGTTAATTAGTATATTCAACACCATTGAACTGTCAAGGGGAATACTTATTCTGGTTAAGACATATTCCTCACCTTGAGTTAAAGAAAGCATTAGAAAAGGAAATGCTAGAAAGCTGGGATTTTTTCCTCTTTTCCCTTTTTAATACTTCAATTTTCGTCTGCCGTAGCTGTCATTTATCTTAGGAATCACTAAAAATATTTTTTCAACCGCTTTCTTATCATTAGATACTTCTATTACCGTAGCACTCTTCTTGATCTCTTTATTAAATCTTTCCAGGGAGGTTCGTTGTATAAATGTATTGACGAAGCAAATAAGGATAATCAAGATACTTCATAAGATTCTCTATTGTGGTGAATAATTGTTCGCTCTTACACTTGGGGCAATTGCGATAACTGCTTTTGGAATGGCAGGGATGGAAATTTTTTGCCCCCTCCTTTGAGTATCTAAGCAAACTTAGGAAGCGAAATATATTGAATCAATTTTTAAAGTGGTCAGTTTGTTTGTACCCATCTATGGCGCATGATAGCCACTGACTTGACACCTGTTAAATAATGTGACAAACTCTTTAAAACCCCGGAGGTGAAGTATGAAAAGGGTAATAGTTTTTCTTCTTATTTTGCTTTTGTTGGGCTGCGGGGGGAATAACGGGGTCCCTATTAAGTTCAGGCAATTAAAAAATTATTCCCTATCTCCTACAAGTACCTCTCTTTATGGTAATGTGGAATTAAATATACATTCAACAGATTTCCCTGCTGGAATTACCTCTGTGAGGGTGAGTATTGCTGGGCATGACCTTTACTATGCGGCCTATTTTGGAGGAACAATTTCCGGGTATACTGAAGGAGCAGAGAAAGGAGGAGCTTATCCAATTTATATTTATACAAATAAGGGTAATTTCGTTATTAAAAATGCTTTTAGATATACTTCATTAAAGTATCCTATTTTCAAAAAGATGGTCAGTGTTGGAGCAAGTTATACTCATGGATTTATAAGTATGGGGCTTGATTGGAAGTTACAGCAGTACAGTCCTTTTGCGCAGGTGGCAAAGCAGGCAGGAGCTTATTTTCCACAGGCACTTATAAGAGAGGGGATCCTTATTCCACAAGATCCAGCAAGTTTACTTACCAATTGTAATGGAACTGAGATGAATGATATTCTGCTGAGGAGAATATTAAAAACCCTTAGCTTAATAAGGAATAAGGAGAAGAAAAAAATTTTTATCCTTGCTTCATACAGAGTGGATCCATATTTAACAGTTTACAATGCTGGTATTGGTGGCGCCACAGTTCAGGATAGTGTGGAGGGGGCTGAGCATGGAAGACTCCATGTGCTCGCAGTACTTGAGCATCTCTCCTATGATCCCTTTACAGATATTTTCTACGCTTTTCAGGATCCCCCGCAGGGCAGCCCAGTTGAATATGCATTATCATTGAACCCGACAGTTCTCTTTTCCACTGACCTTTATGCTGATGATATTCTTGAATTTTCCCTTATCAACGGGACACCATCTCTTGATGAAGTTACACCAATTGCAATTGTAAAGAAAGAACTTGATAAGATGTTCTCAGAGATGAATGCAAAAGGAGTGGTGGGTTTTATTGCAAATATGCCTGATATAACAGCTATGCCTATCTTAGGGAAAATGAAAAATCACCTTCTCCATGTAGGTTATTCTTCTGAAGAAGTGGATGCATGGTGGAATGGTTTGAAGAGAATATCTGCTGAGTACAGTACTGCATTTACAGAGGTTGCTGAAAAGTATGATAACATTCATATAGTTGATTTCAGAGGTTACATCCAGAAAATAGAACAATCAAAGACGAATGGAAAGGAGTACCATTTAGATAATGGGATTTTAATAAAAAATGGTGGAGTTGTTATAGGAGATGAGATTTTTACTCCAGATTACCTTGGAGGTCTTGTAAGTCTTGATGCTGTGCATCTTACCTACACAGGTTATGCCCTTATCGCAGATATGTTTATTGAAGCGGTAAATAAAACCTATAATTATAATATCCCCTATATTGATCTTGAGAAAATAGCTGAAATTGATCCCCTTACACCGGATAAATTACAAGAAATGGGCATAGATTTGGAACATTGTCGGAAAGAATTTATGGAAGAATCTCCCTGATTTTGCACAGTCATTTCTCTACTGTATAATAAGTCTCTTATGCATGGAAAAGATTTTGATGTAATTGTAGTTGGAGCAGGTCCTGCGGGGTTAACTACGGCGTATCATCTTTTATCAAAAGGTTTTTCTGTTGGCATAATTGAAAGAGGTAGTCGTCCCGGGGAAAAGAATGTAATGGGTGGGGTGATGTACCTTGAGTATTTTAAAAAAGCTTTCCCTGAACTTCCATTGCCTCCCTATGAAAGGGAGATTGAAGCTGAGGAGCATTTTTTCATAACTTCTACCACACTGGCACATGTAGGGGTGAGGAAATATGAGGGGAAGTTTGAAGCTGTCACTCTTTTTAGATCAAAATTTGATCCCTATCTTGCAGAAAAAGCGAGGGAAAAGGGAGGAGAAATAATCACTGATTCCCTGGTGAAAAGAGTTGTTAATGAAGTTGATAGAGTACGGGTTATTACAGATAGAGGTGAGGTGACTGCTGATTTTGTAGTTGGTGCTGATGGGGTGAATTCAGTTACAGCCACTTCAGCAGAAATAAGAAAAAAAATACCTCAGGAGAATCTCTTTGTAAGTGTGAAAGAGGTTATTGAATTAACTCCAGAGGTTATTGAAAAAAGATTTGGGCTTTCTTCAGGTAAAGGTGCAGTTATAGATATAATTGGGCATCCCGATTATTCTATTCCAGGAGGAGGTTTTATATACACTAATAAAGAGTCAATCTCTTTTGGTACAGGTGCCAGAGTGAGTTATCTTATAAAACATGGTATTTCTGCACTGGAATTGCACCAGATGTTGAAGAAGCATCCCTACCTTGCTTCTTTCATTGATGGAGGTAAAGCCCTTGAGATCTCAACCCATCTGATTCCGTATGGTTACATTTCTCTTCTTAATCCTTTTTTTGCAAAAAAAAGAGTATTTCTTGCAGGGGATGCCATGGGTTCTGCCGCAGGTGATCTGAGCGGGCTACCGATAGCTTTTCTCAGTGGCGTATCTGTGGCAAAGGCGATTACTGAAATAAGAGAGAAAGGTATAAATCTTAATCATAGTAACAAAATTTATGTAAAATTTTTGAAACAAAATGGATTGTGGAGGATATTCAGAAATACTAAGATTTATCATCTTGTTTTCAGAAGACACGAGAGAATTGAAAGGAATTTTTCAAAATTTTTGATTGCAGCAGTAGCCATGCTTAATTCTCTGGGTGAAACTGGTGTGATGGAGGAGATAAAAAAGCTCCTCTCTGAAACTTCTTCATCTTATCCTGGGGAAAAAAAGGATATGAGGGAGTTTATTCAATCCCATCTTGATAGAAGACCTGTTAAGGGTTTTATAGGGCTGGAAGATCCAGATATATGTGCCAGGTGTGAAAATAAGCCATGTCTGGATATGTGTCCTGGTGCTGTGTATAGTGAGTTAGATGGTGGAATAATTGTGAATGATGAGCAGTGCCTTGAGTGTGGATTTTGTAACTATTTTTGCCCCTACGAAAATATAGAGTGGAGTTACCCACCTGGTGGTAAAGGGGTTATTTATAAATGGGGATGAAGTTGGAAGTTTTTTCTGTTTTCCATGAAAGGTAAGGAGGATAAATCAATGAAAGAAGAGATCAGGAAGATTCTCATTGAATCGCAGAGAAGCGAATTAACTGAGCATGAGATATATAGGAATTTGTCCAGAATAATTACAGGAGAAAATCGTGATGTATTGAACGATATCTCTGCCGATGAACTTTCTCATCATAATATGTGGAAAAAGTACACCGGCATAGAAGTGAAACCTCATAGGTGGAAGATCAGGTTTTACACTTTTGTTGCGAGGATCTTCAGCCTCACTTTTGCGATAAAAATGATGGAAAAAGGGGAAACCCTTGCGGAGCACAAGTATCAAAAATTAGTGGATGAGATCCCGGAGGCGCAAAATATTCTTGAAGATGAGGAGAAACATGAGGCTCTTTTAATAGATATGCTGGATGAGGAGAAGCTCAACTATGTTGGCTCAATGGTTCTGGGAATAAATGACGCCATTGTGGAAT
>JALTID010000019.1:4237-5385 GCA_027004335.1 bacterium | reverse complement strand
ATACACAGAAGTGTAATATCTTCTCCATGGGAGACTGCCTTACTCCATTTCCAACCAACCAGTTTCTCTCAGCTACAACAGATTCAACCTATGTGAATATTCCTGCTTCAGCTTTTGCAAAAACTACCGGCGGGGCAGAGTTTCCAGTAGATGAGTTTAAGATCTTTGATGGTTTCAGCCCCGCCACTCAGATTCTGGTAATGTTAAATGGAACAATCAACAAAGATGATAACTTTCCGGATCTCTTTCATCCCGAAAGATCAACAGAAGCCACATCAACAATTCAGCTTGTAAATACCAAAACATGGAAGAGAGTCCCCTTATTTGCAGAAGGAGATTCAAGATCCTATGAGAAATTTGTTCTTCTAATTCATCCATTAATAAGACTGGAGCCAGAAACAACTTACCTTGTTATCCTAAAAAATGGCATCACAAAGGATGGAACACCGCCTTCAGCTTTTAGAGCCTTAAGGGACTCTATTCCTACAGACAGCAACTATGTGGAGAGTATCAGAAGTAAATATGAATATTATTTTTCACAGCTTACCAGAGTCTCTTTATCCCGTTCAAAGATATTTCTCATGTGGGATTTTACAACAGGAAGTGACAAAAACATCATTGGGAAGAATATGGGGAGAGTAATAAATCTGATTCACCAGATATTCATGGAGAGATTTGAGAAAAATGAAGCCCCATTTTCTTTTAAGATAACACAGGAAAAGGATTTTCCCGACGCTGGTAGCGGGGACTTTCTCCTGAAGCAGGTTTCTGGTACTATCTCTGTTCCCTGGCTTTTGATAAAAAATGATTCGAGAGTAAAGAGAAACTCAGATGGTGGAGTTGATATAGATCATTTTATCTGGAAGGATATCCCATTTAAGATAAATATCCCAAAATGTGTAACCGAGGCAACTAAAATTGGGGTAATGATATTTGGCCATGGACTTGGAGGAAGTTTAGATTCCCTAAATGATTATATGTTGAAGAAAGATGCGGAGGATTGGTGCTCAGTTGAAGTTGCCACTAACTGGATTGGTGCTGATTACGAGGGAATGGAAAGAACAATAAAAAATGCCCTTGTTTCAGATCAGCATCCTTTCTATGGACTTATAGGAATGGCAGAAAATTTACTTCAGGGACATCTTGAT
>JALTID010000019.1:3658-4227 GCA_027004335.1 bacterium | reverse complement strand
CTTGCTCTGACTCTGGATGCCTATGATATTTTACTTAAAGCTTATCCAGAATTTTCTACAAGAGCTACTTTATTGCCTTTTTATTATGGGGTTTCTAATGGCGGGATTCAGGGGGGTACCTTTGCGTATACTTCAAAATACCTCCTTGGTTTGATAAGAAATAACGTGTGTAGGTTTCTTGGAACTTCATTAGAAAAGTTGATAGAAGATCCTTATTTTCATGCCTTAGGCGAAGATTTCCCTGACGCTCTGGTGGTTAATGGAGCTGTATGGTCAATACTGTTTCAGAGGTATAACAACTGGAACTACTTTGAGGGGCTATTTATGCTTAAAATCCCGGATGAATATGAAATTACCAAGATGGTTGTTCTGGCACAGATGTTTTATGATCTTGTAGATCCCATAACATTTGCACCATATTATGATTTGAATCCACATCTATGTTTAACTAACATGTCATCTGGTGGATTTAAAAAATTATACATGCCTGGTATCTGTTGTCCTTCTCCCAATAGGATACTATCTCAGGAAAGCATTGGTGATGCCTCAGTTAGCAATATTACCACTGA
>JALTID010000019.1:0-3648 GCA_027004335.1 bacterium | reverse complement strand
AACTCGCCCCTTGGGAAAAAACAGACCACAGATGTTAAATGTGGCTCTACCCCTGTTCCAGCCCATGCTGTACCCTTTTGCCTTAATAAGGCAAGAGAGCAGGTAAAGAAATTTATTCATACAGGAGATGTTTATCAGTTATGCAGTGGCGGGGTATGTGATCCTGAGTAGGATGGTAATTTTTGCCTTAGCAGGTTAATTTCTTTTAAAGCCTTAAAAAATTTTTCTTGACATTTCCTTAGAAATTTATACAATTATTTTCTGAGATGAAGGATGTTCTAACAATGTTAAGAAAACCTAATATTTTCCCTCTTTCTTTCGCTAAAGAAAGAGAAAGGGTTGAGATAGTTGAAATAAGGAGCGGAAGAAATGCACATAATAGGCTCTTATCAATGGGTATTGTCCCAGGTAAAATTTACGAAGTTATTAAATCCGCGCCTGGTCCAATTGTGCTTAAGAACGGTGAAATGAGGATAGGGATAGGCTTTGGAATGGCAAGCAAAATATATGTAAAGGAGGTGAAGGGATGAAATTGAATGAATTATCACCCGGTGAAGGGGGAACAATCATTAGAATTATTGCAGGGGATCAAAAACTGAAAAGGAGGTTGAGAGATATGGGAATAGTGAAAGGAGAAACTTTAGTATTAGAAAAAGTGGCACCGTTAGGAGATCCCATTGAAATTAGAGTAAAAGGTTATAAGCTTTCCCTTAGAAAAAGAGAAGCCGAACAAATAGAAATAGAAAAGCTTAACAAGGAGGCACTATGAAGGAGTTAATCATAGCCTTTGCAGGAAATCCCAATGTGGGGAAAACCGCTCTGATAAATTCACTATCAGGAGCAAAGTTAAAAATCGGTAACTGGCCAGGAGTTACTGTTGAAAAAAAAGAAGCAGAGCTTACTTATAATGGAGTAAAAATAAAGCTGGTCGATCTTCCCGGAATATACAGCTTAAGTCCCTACACGATCGAGGAAAAAATAGCAAGAGACTTTTTACTAGAAGAAAAAATAGATGCTATAATAAATGTTATTGATGCTACAAACTTAGAAAGAAATCTCTATCTTACCTCACAACTTTTAGACCTTGAAATACCTACAGTTATCGCACTTAATATGTGGGATGAATTTGAAGATAAAGGTTACAGACTCGATATTGAGAAATTTGAGCAGGCTATAAATGCAAAAGTGATCACGACTGTAGCCACAAAAGGTAAGGGAGTAAATAAACTTCTAAAGGCAATAATTTCCACCTCTGAAAAACAAAATAAACCTAACTTTCTGAAGCTGAGTCAAAAAATAGAGGAAAGTATTGAAGAATTAATAAACTATATCCCTGAAGACTTTCAACTACCTAAAAGATGGACTGCCCTTAAGCTGTTGGAAAAAGATGAATATTTCTATGAAAGAATGGAGAAAAAAGATCTTCTCGGGAAATTACCAAGAGAAGAAATCATAGATGATGTTAGAAAACGCTTAGAAAAGTACTTCGGCGAAGACATCGGAACTTTAATCCCTGAAGAGAGATATGGTGGAGTTAATTCAATAGTTAAAAATGTTCTCAGGCGTCCAGTAGAGAGAAAAAGGGAATTAACTGAAATATTGGATAGTATTTTTTTAAACAGAATGTTAGGAATTCCTATCTTTCTTTTGTTACTCTATCTCGTTTTTCTCTTCACATTTAACGGAAGTGGGCCATTTATAGATTGGACAGATGGATTCATAAATGGTTACATAGGAAAATGGACAGGGATAATCTTATCTAAATCTCCACCATGGCTAACATCCTTAATTGTAGACGGTATTATAGGAGGAGTTGGTCTGGTACTTTCTTTTGTGCCACTTATGTTCTTCCTCTACTTTTTTCTTGCCCTTCTTGAAGAAAGTGGTTACATGGCAAGAGTCGCCTTTGTTATGGACAAGCTAATGAAAGGGATAGGGCTTCATGGTAAATCTTTTGTCCCCATGGTAATCGGTTTTGGTTGTAATGTACCGGCAATTTATGCAACAAGAGCACTTGAAGATGAAAAAGCAAGGAAGATAACCGCACTGTTAATCCCGTATATGTCCTGTGGAGCAAGGTTACCAATATACGCACTCTTCACAGCGGTATTCTTTAGACATGGACAAGCAGGAGTCGTTTTATCACTGTATGTTTTTGGCATTGCGGTTGCAGTCATAGTGGGTCTGATACTGAAGAAAGCAGTTTTCAAGGGAAAAGCAGAAGAATTTTTAATGGAACTTCCTCCCTACAGGGTACCAACACTAAAAATGATATGGAGCTCAATGTGGCTTAGGACAAGAGCATTTGTCATAAAAGCAGGAACAATCATTTTTATCACGATGATATTTCTATGGGCACTGATAAATATTCCCTATGGAGCTCCTCCGGAAAAAACGATCCTTGGAGTTACAGCGAGAACTATAGCACCAATTTTTAAGCCTGCAGGATTCGGCGACAAATGGCAGGCTGTAGCTGCGCTTATACCAGGAACAATAGCCAAAGAAGCGGTAGTGGGTGCACTCGGGCAGGCTTATGGGGCTGGTGAAGAAGAAGAGGGTAAAGAGGAAAAATCTTCATTCTGGGAAGACTCAATTGATCAGATAAAGGGATTCTTCGTAGCAATCTGGGAATCTCTTAAAAGTCTCGCCACATGGAAATCATCAATTTTTGAGATGGAGGTTGAAGAATCTCCGCTTTTAAAAAAGATAAAAAATGCATTTACTCCTCTTTCATCCTATTCTTATATGGTTTTTACATTGCTATGGATACCATGCATAGTAACACTGGGAGCAATTTATCAGGAATTCGGATGGGGAATACTGGGATTCTCCATCTTGTTAACCACCTTAGTTCCCTACATCGCATCTACACTTGTTTTCAGTATTGGAAAATTTTTGGGGTTTTAGGGGGAAGATAATGACAAATGTAATAATTGCTGTTATATTGATTTGCTCAATAATCTTCATATGGAGATATCTCAGTAAAATTTTTCTGAAAAAAGAAGGACATAGTCCATGTGATGCCTGTCCACTAGCTGGAAAATGTAAGTTAAATCACAAGACTAACAAATTAAAGGAGGTTAATATTATGAAGAGAATGATGGTATTTGCTCTCTTGCTAACCTTATTTTTTAGCTTTAATTTAAAGGCTGAGGAAAGCAAAAATGGCTCTCCCCTCTTACCAGAAAGGGAAGAGGCGGAAATGGCCAAGCAACAAAGCAAAGAGAATTTCATTAAAATTTCAGATGGACTTTCTCTCTCCATCTCCGCTGGTGCAAGTGGGGGGGCTATAGTAGCAAACAATGTAGGGGAAAATTTGAAGAGAAATTATTTGGGAAAATTTGTGGTAACAAACCTGCTGTTTGATTTAACCCTGCAAAATGAGAAGGTCCCCTTATCATTAAATATTGGTTTGGGAGGAACCGGAACTCCCTCCATTTTAGATAACCCTGAGGATATTCTTCCACCTTTTGATATTGAATATGCAGATTTTACCTATTCACCTGTGAAACATTTTACACTTGAGTTTGGACTGCTTGCACCTTCTGCCGGATACGAAGATACATATACCTTCAATAACAAAAATATTACCGTTGGGATTATAGCATCCCAGCAACCCTACAATGCCTCAGGCATTAGGGGAAACTT
>JALTID010000018.1 GCA_027004335.1 bacterium | reverse complement strand
GGATATGATCTCCTCCTCTGCTATCACTCCAGTCATTGAGTGGATTTGTACATATTTCTTTTATGTAGAAACATGAGAAAGCCCTTTTTATGACACTCTCCTCTTCCAGTTTTTCTCCATAGATATCCTCTATCCCTGCCGGGATGGTGACGGGAATGGAGTAAAAAATCAGCGTATTCTCAGGAGTCGAGACTTTTTCCCCATGTTTTAAAAATTTTTTTAAGGAACTGATGCTTAAGGGTTTATTGAATCTGATTTTTATTAAATCTGGGGCATAGAAACATTTCTGGCATGGTGATATTTCAACTACTTGAAATTTATCTGTTGTTCTGGAAGTTCCTGTCTGGTATGAAAAAGAAAAACTGTCAGAAATACATTCTCCATTCAAATTACATCTTACGGTTTTTGGATATGGGTATATGCTGATAATTAAGTTACTGTTTTCTGGAAGGAGTCCTGGATTTAGTGTGATCATTTCATCATGAGGAACTACAATAGTAGTAAAAGAGTAATTACTGGAGGTTACGATTGCTCTTAATTCTCCTGGCTCCCTGTCAAAAAGGATTTTGAATTCTGTATCAATCGCAATTCCTATACTTCCCGGTGGAGGAAATATTGATTTGATCTTTAGAGGTAGATGGTCTTTTACAGTTACATTTTTATCTCCTTTTGGAAGGGAGCAACCTAATAGAGAGAGTAAGAGCATAAGAGGAATTAATTTTTTCTCCATAGTTCCTCATTAAAATTTGTAAAAAATTTAAGAAGGTTGATCTCTTTCCTCATCTCATAACATGCGTCATTGTCACCTTCATTGCAACATTTATTTTTGAGTCTTAGTAATCTGATATATGATGAATTTACCTTTTCAAAAATGTATCTTTTTTCTTCATTGATATCAATTATTCTATCTACAATGGATAATTCATCTGTGCTGAAAAGTAGTTTCTGTAAGTCCCAGCTTAATGAGATTCCTGCATCAAAGTCAAGACCTGAATCTCTATGATCAGTTGTTGATGGAGGTCCAATTACCACTGCTTCAGAGTAACTGCTTACAGAGATTGTGTCACTTTTTGTGATGTAGTAGCCTCTGTTTGAAGATATCCTGGCAGATAGAGAAATTTTTGGAATATACCCCCTTTCTCTTGATCTCTTGAGCCATTTTCTACCTGCTGAGTCACTCTGTTCAAAGGTTTTTTCTACAATCTTCCAGATGGATTCAAAAGGGGGAATGTATGAACATTGAAGGAGTGATTTTTTGTGTGATCTTTTATTACCCTTTATTATGAGTTTGTTTTTTAATAATAAGTAGTATCCATTTTCTGTCTCAACATAGTCCACCGGGTTATCCAGATTGTCCAATATCTGATGACCCTGGAGGTCCATGATTTTATTTTTAAATAGTAAATAAGGTGTGTCTCTGCAGATTATCCTGCTGGCATTGGTAACAGAAAAAAGGTTTTTATTAGAGAGACTTTTTATGTTACCGGCAATGATAAACTTCTGATTCTGCTTATCAAAGCAGATATCTCTTATCCCGACTGTTCTTATTAAGAGATTAATTTTATTTTTTTTGAAAAAGAACAATCCATCCCTTCCGTAGATAAGAGATGAAAACTTTCCCATTGCAATTTTTAACGGATGTATCCTTTTTAATTTTTTATACAGGATAAGGTCTCCAGAGAATAAAAAGAGATTCTGATCCGTCAGGA
>JALTID010000017.1:13099-15321 GCA_027004335.1 bacterium | reverse complement strand
TCTTTTGCCAGTTCTTTTATCTTCTGTTGAAGAGCTTCAATTTGTTTAAACACATCAGTGGTTAATTGATAGTTTTCTTTGATTAATTCAAGGTTCCTATGAATAATTTCAAAGATATTTTCTGTGCTTACGGAGTGAGATTTTGACTCTTCTCCGATTCTTTTCAAAGTTTCATTTATTTTTTCTATTGAATCTCTTACTATTTTATTACTTTCCGCTTGCTGTTTTGTGGCAAGGTTTATCATTGAACTCAACTCCTTCACTTCCTCCGTTGCTCTTGCAATCTGAGAGCTTGAAGCTGCCTGCTGTTCAATCGCATTGGCAAGTTCATGTGCAGAAGTATTGATTCTTTCTGAAGCTTCCCATATTAGCTTATTACCTGAGGTTTGTTCCTTTATTGCCTGAAATATTACCTCACTCATTTCAAGTGTTTTTTGAGAAGATTCCAGTATCTTTTGTAATCTATTTTCTGCAACGGTGGTGAGCTCCTCTTCTATAAGCACATCCTTCAGGGTATCCTGAACCTGGTTCCCTGCAGATTGTATTTCTTCCTGTATTCCCTTGATAATACTTTCAATTTCTTTGGTGCTTGCTGAAACTCTCTGAGAGAGGTTTCTTATCTGCTCTGCGACAACTGCAAAACTTTTTCCACTCTTTCCAGCCTGTGTTGCTATGATTGATGCATTCAGTGCCAATAAGTTTGTTCTTTCTGCTACCTGATTTATAACTATTATGATGGTACCAATTTCCTGAGATCTTTCCTGAAGCCTCTCAATGGTCCTTGCAATTTCATTGACTGAGGTTTTTACCTTTGTAACACCCTCGGCTGTTTTCTTCACTGATTCCATACCTTCAGCGGCATTCGTAGTAACCTCTTTAGTCAACTCATTATTGTGTTTTGTGATTCTTTCTACTTCTTCAATTGATGAACTGATCTCTGCTGCTGAGGTGGACATTTCTTCAGAGTCAGAGACCATCTTTTGCAGGTTGTTATTTACCTGATTTATGGAGGCTGCTATTTCGTCAATTCCTGCTGTAATCTCAGTTATAGCCTGAGTTAATTTATCCATGTTGTTTTTAATTTCCTCACTGGTGCTCCCAAGTTCTAAAACCGACGATGATGTTTCCTGCATTGTTACAAATAATTCTTCAATTTGAGTGTTTATTTCCTGAGTTCCTGTTTTTATCTTTTCAAGATATTTATCAGCATCCAAAAGTACATTCGTTTGCTCATCTGTTCTTATTTTGAGATTTTGAAAATCTTCCTGTGTCTTAAAAATTAAACGGTGTATCTCATCTGAAAGGGTGAGAATTTTAATAATAAGAGATTTTAGACCTGTTATCATCCTGTTGTAGGCTTCTCCCAGTTCTTCCAGTTCATCTCCCGTTTTTATCTCCACTATTCCGGTTAGATCTCCTCTGGAAATGGAGTAGGCAAATTCTCCCAGTGTACCCACTGGTTCTGTAATATTTCTTTTTACTAGAAAGGCAATAGCGAAGTAGAGAAAAAGAATCGACAGGATACTTATGACTATGAGTTCTATAATAATTTTTCTACTTCCCTCTTTAACGAAACTGGAATTAAAAGCAAGACGGAGATAGGCTACTGTCCCCTTTGAAGGGTAGATGATGGGTATGAAATAATTGTAGTAGCCGTTAAAGATGAAGAATTTCTTACCTTCTCCTCCTTCTTCAAGGAGCTTTGCAAGCTCTGGATTAATTGGGTGTCCTATTTCATTGATGTCGGGATGAGATAATATGCTACCTGAAGGATCAACAATCTCTATCGTTGTAAGTTCCCTATTGTTTTTTAATATCTTCTTTAAATCAAGGGCAAATGCTGATAAGCTCTGTAAATCACCATCTGTCATCAACAGTTGCTTTTTAACTGGATCAAGGATAAATTTTGATATGCTTCCAGCCTTGTCATCAATTAATGCCATATACTGATGGGAAAAGATTTTTAGAATTAAAAAAGTGTAGAGGGTGAAGATAACTATAACAGTAACAATCACAGTTATTGAGAATTTCCATCCTAGTTTGCTTTTCATTTTTACACCTTTACAGTTTTGTTTATAAGTCTTTGATATATACTTTCAAATTGCTTTTTAGTTAAATCAATTGTCCCTGAGTTGTCTATGAGATAGTCTGCTTTTTTCTTCTTTTCTTCAATAGACATCTGGCTTTTAATCCTTTCTTCTGCTCCTTTTTTTGTTATACCA
>JALTID010000017.1:0-13089 GCA_027004335.1 bacterium | reverse complement strand
CTGGAGCATAAACTACTACTACTGCGTCAAAAAGATTCTCAAGTCTTAGTTCAAATAACAGGGGAATCTCCACAATAACTAATGATACTCCCTGTTTTTCATGATTAAAGAGAGTATCTTTTAACTTATCAAGAACAGGGGGATGTACTATCCTGTTCAGTTTTTCTCTTTTACCAGCATCAGAAAAAACAATCTCTCCTAACTTTCTCCTGTTTATTTCTCCGTTCTCCTCTAAAATTTTTTCTCCGAATTCTAAAACTATTTTTCTATACACTTCTCTCCCCGGTTTTTGAAGCTCCCTTACAATCTGGTCAAGATTAATTACTGGAACTCCTCTTTTCCTAAATAATTCAGCTACTGTGCTTTTACCGGTGCCAATTCCACCTGTTAAGCCTATAACTTTCATAGTAAAGAAGGGGGAACAGGTCCCCCTTAATTTATTTCTGTGGAACTGTTTCTTCAAAGCTGTGGGAAATTATTACAAATTCAACTCTTCTATTTTTTGCTCTACCCTCAGGTGTGGTATTTGGAGCAATGGGTCTGGACTCACCATAACCTACTGCCTCCAGTCTTGATGGATCAATACCATGTGCAATCAGATAATTCCTGACAGCATTAGCCCTTTTCTGAGAAAGTCTTAAATTATATTCAGCGGGACCAACACTATCAGTATGCCCCTCAATTCTCAGTCTGATCCAGGAATTATCTTTCAGCACCTGCACGATTTCATCCAGAACAGGAAATGACCGAGGTCTGATTATTGCTTTAGCCGTCTGGAAGTATATTTTCTGTTTAATTACAATTTTCTTCTTGGTTACTTTGATTAACTTATAGGGTTGCAGTACGAATGTTACTTCCACAGTTTGTCCAGGTTTTACTTCTACCTCTTTGATCCGAGACTTGAAGTTCATGGCACCAGCTTTTACCTGCAGTTTCTTGGCAGGAACTTTTGCAACGAATTGGCCTGTGTCTGGATCGGAAGTTATGTTTGATATGGTTTCACCTGGAAATGTGATTACTGCCTGGATAGGTTTCTTCTTATTTTTAACAAGCCCGTAAACCGTTCCTTTTATTATTCCAACCGTCTGGGCAGGTTCAAGCACGAAGTTAGATGGAGTGGTTTTCCCGACCTCCACAACTACTTGCTGAGTTTTCGGTTTAAACCCCGAAACTACAGCCATTGCCTGATATGTGCCTGCAGGAAGTTGAATCTTGTATGTACCTGTTGATGGATCGGTAGGAGCTCTCTGAGTTACAGGACCAGTAAATTGCACCACTCCTGCCAGGGGCTTACCATTGATGGAAGTCACTGTACCTGCAACGGTACCAGCAGATTTGATTTTCTTCAGAATAATATTGAGCACAATAGATTTGCCTGCAGGAATTGTAACTGTTGCTGAGTAAGCTCCATAACCTCTACTTTCTGCTCTTATGGTGTACCGCCCTGCGGGAAGCTTGGTTGAGTAGTTACCAGTTAATGGGTCACTAGAAATTCTTAGATTTTTCTTACCAGTGAAGAATACTACAGCAGGGATCCCTTCTCTGTTTTCATTGGTTACTTTTCCAGCGATGTTACCCATTGCAGGTTTGAGTACCACTCTATAGACTTTTGTCTTTCTTCTTACTACTTTGAACTTCGCTTTGACCGGCACCATTCCTTCAGATTTAACTGTTCCATAATATTCTCCTTCAACAAGAGTGAAGGAAGCTGCTCCTGTCTGCGGTTCAGTGGTCTGTTTTGCTATTTCTTCCCCTCCTGGCTTGGTAAGGTTCAGAGTAGCAAAAAGCGGCTTACCTGAAGGTGAATAAACTTTCACTATTAAATTCCCTGTCTTAATAGAAGGTTTGAGCCTGAATACTATGGGGATTCTTCTAAGTGGAACGATTATCGCAGTCTTACTTTCCGTTTTATATCCTTTCTTCTCTGCTTTTACTTCTACAGTACCTTTTCGGAACTTGTATGAGTAGAAGTGACCATTTTTATCTGAGTAAAGAGCTGTAAGATTCCTTCCAGGAAAACTGATGATTGCTCCCTCTATGGGCTTTCCTGAATCGGCATCATAAACAGTACCAATGATCATACCTTCTTTGGGAAGCTGTGGCTTTGGAGGCTGAAAAGCATAACCAAGTTGAACGAGAAACTGCCAGTTAGGCATTATCTCTTCTTTATTCCCTGTACCCAAGTAATCAAAACCCTTGCCAAATCCAAGAAGAGGGGAGCCGAGATCAACTGCAAAATCTATATATGATCCCTTGTATGGAAAGAATCTGACGCCAGGAGTTATCCTTTGGGGATTTTGGGAATAACTTCTTGAAGGTTTAAGTTCGGAACTACCAGGATAAGTTGACTTGTTCAGGTTAAAATATTGCTCTGTTGTGTATTCAAGGTAAAGTTCAAAGTATTTTTGGGGAAATTCAAAACCAGTTCCCCAGATTATTGTATCGTCATCATAGGGAATCCCCAGTGCTGCTTCATTATTGATATTTTCTGAACCTGCTAACTCCATTTTTGCTGCGTTATCCATAAAGTAACCTATATTAAGGTGAATTCTGAGAGGTACTGGTTGTGCCTGTCTGGATAGATCAAAGGTGAATGCTAATAGGCTCCCATAGGAAAAAGTTTTTGTATCAGGACCGATTTCTGAAATTTTGGAATAGAGTTTGAAATAGGGAATAAAGGCAAATGAAAATACTGTAGGAGCATCATAGCCTAATTTTAGTCCCCAGAGGAGATCACCATTTGATTGAATAAGCCTTGAAGATTCAAGAACGCTCCCGGAAAAAAGAGTATTCTGGTAATAATGGGAACTGCTGAAAACATTTAAGAAAAAATAGATAAAGTTTGTGAGTGCTATCCCAAAACCAGAGGAAGTTTCAAGTCTCTTATGATACATTCCTTCTCCAAGATAATCCTTTTGACTCCAGAATCTTAAATTTCCATTTATGAAAAAAGATCCCGGATATGGAGTATATGCTGAATGTATTCTTATTATTCCAAAATCACCGTAAAGATTGGATCCCATATAATAAGGGAGAGCTTCACCTTTGTAAAATTTTACAGAAGATTCCTCCTCCGCAGGTTGTCGAAGAGCGGGCCCTGGTGGATTTGTTTCGGTGGAGAGTGTCTCAGTACCTAATATTACTCCTTCCTGGGCGGGAACCTGGTTACTGAAAAGGAAAAGCAAAAGAAGCGATATGGAAATTAATTTTACCATCTTAAATGAACTATACATACTTTTTCCCCCTTTTATATCTGTAGCTCCTATATACTATACAGTAAAAAGGGATTATCTGTCAAGGAAAAGAAGATGAGATTGATAACCTTTCAAATAATTTTTTTATTGTGGTTATTTTTGTACCTGGATAGTAAAAGGAGAGGATTTCTCTATAACTTTTGCCTTTTTCAGCCATATAATAAGCTCCCCACTGGCTGAGTCCTACTCCATGGCCATATCCTCTGCC
This sequence comes from bacterium, assembly GCA_027004335.1. GTDB lineage: Bacteria > JALSQH01 > JALSQH01 > JALSQH01 > JALSQH01 > JALTID01. The sequence continues at coordinate 9,627 of JALTID010000017.1, read as the reverse complement.
TCGAAAAATATAACTTTTATTTCTCCTTTTGATTGAGAAAATCGCACTTTTTATGATGGATGGACCCATTGCCAATCTGAAATTATTTGCCCCTATCTTTACCACACCTTCGGTCGTATGAAGAAGAACATATCTCACGCTCATATTTTCTTTTTGAAGTGAAATGGAATAGATTTTTCTGATAAAAGGGTATGATTTTCTGACCTTTTTATTTATCTCTTTCAAGGAGATGACACTTTTCCACTTTTGAGGATGTCTCATACACCATGGATCAATTCCTCTGCGGAAATATGGAAATTCTACTCCCCATACATTTTTGGGAATTTCTTTTATTCCTCCATCACAGGAGTGAAAATAGGCAAGTATTGGAAGTTCATTGTATGTCAAGATTTCTCCTCTAGTTTTGAGAATAGCCTGATTGGTTCTTGGATTTTCTATTTTCATTCCCTTGTATACCTGGGAAACAATAGTTGATTCAAGATCATATTCATTTTTTTGAAAAAAGTGGTAAAGGGCGTAGGTCCTTGCTGCCACAGCTTGAGCTTCAAGAGTTTCCATTGGCCAGCATGGACTGATTTCCCATGGTAAGACCCCTTTTAGATAATCTTCTATGGGAAGGAAGTTAATCACCTCCCAGTAGGCAGAGTGTTTATGAAAAAGAATCAGGATTCCCCTGTAAGGATTTTTTTTAAAATAAACTACTTCTGAAGTAGATGAAATGGTAATGGTGGTCCCCATGGGAAAGTCAGCAGGGTTTATTTTTTCCCCCCATTTCATTTCGGAAGATACACCACCCGGTAAATATATTCTAATTTTTTCTTGTTCATAAGGCACAAAGTCTTTCCAGAGACTTCCATTGCCGATTTTTACTTTTATCATCACATTGGCGGGAAGGATTCTTTTAAGTTTTTTCACCCTTTTTTCTTTTCTGGGGACTTTCTGGCGGTATGGGTGCTTAATTCTTTTGATTTCCTTTATCATATATTCAATTGAGGCCATTTCTGGTCTGCCTGAGTAAAACTTTTTGAGATTTTTGAGGATACTCATAGCCTTTTTCTTCTTCCCCTCTTTTGTATATGCCTGTGATAATCCGAAAAATGCGTGAAGATATTCTTTTGAATATGGAGTGGCGTATTTTAAAGCATTCTGAAAAGAATAGACCGCCTCATAAGAGAAATGAAGATAGTAAAGATATATCTTACCCTCTTCAATGTAGAGGGAAGCTTTATCAGCCGGAGAAAGTTTAACTTTCTCCCAGCTCTTTAGATAGGATATGGCTCCGGTGAAATTACCTTTTAAGACTAAATTCCTTGCTCTTTCTATGAAAACAGAATCAGCATGTAAAAAAGAGTTGCGGATAAGCAGCAAAAAAATAAAATTTAGAATATGAAACTTTCTGAATTTGTTAAAACCCATGAGCTTAAAATAGATTATATCACATTTTATGAGGATGCCATAAATCTCTATCTAAAGGATAGACTTCAAGAGATTTATTCAGGTAAAAATAGAAGGCTTTCAAGACTCCTGAGAAAATTTTTGAAAAAGTATTCTAAAAGAAGAATTGTTTTTTTACCAACTGATCTTGAAGGTGCTCCTCCTTTTATTGTAAAACTTGGAAAGGATAATTACGAATTCCAGTATGATTACGATGATATTAAGGAAGGAGATATTGTAGTAAAAACTGACCATGTAACAATGACTTCAGTGGGACTTGGAAGCATAACAATTTTAAGATCCCTCATTGAAGAAAGGCTTGATTTTTATCCATACTATCCTATTATGGAAAAGATCAGACTGGCGAAGTTATTTGGTTTAAGAATTATTTTTTGAAAATTGATAAGATTCTTTTGAAGAATCCCTTTTTCTCCTCCTGGGGCTTTGATGGTGTTTTGTGTGTAGCTGGCCCGAGGTCTGGTTCAAATTTTTCAGGAGGTTTTTCTTCTTTTCTTTCATTGGTGAGAGGCTTTGGCTGTTCCGCTGCGCTTTCCACTTTTTTTCTCATAGGCCTGATTTTTTCCTTTTTAAACATCTTATCGGATCTGTAAGTTTCTTTTCTTACAAGGCCATTAGTTTTGAAAACTGCATTTACAGATTGCCCCGTATCAACATCTGCAGCGGAGACATGGAGAATACTTTCTTCGTCAAGCTTGAAAGTTATTTCAATTTTAACCTGACCTGCAGGTGCCTTTCTTATATTGGGGAAGATAAATTCTCCAATGAACTCATTTTCACTCACTTTTTCACTCTCTCCCTGGTAGATTTTTACCTTTACAGCAGGCTGGTTATTTCTCACTGTCTTGAAAACCTGTTTAATCTCCGCAGGAACCTTTGTGTTTTTCTTTATCAATCTCTTGAATTTTCCCCTCGTGAGTCCAATTCCAATTGAAACCGGTAGAACATCAACGAAGACCAGAGGCGAATCACCTTTTTCCAATGCATCGGCAAGAATTGCAGCTCCAATGGCAACTACTTCATCTGGATGAACTCCCTTCTGAGGGGGTTTTCCAAAAAAATCATTTATTGCCTTTGAAATAATGGGCATCCGGGTTTGTCCCCCCACCAGTAGAATTTCGCTTAGGTCTGAAGGCTTGAGATTTACTTCATCAAGGGTTTGTTGCACTATTTTCAATGTCCTTTTAATAAGGTCCAAGGTTAATTTTTCCACTTTCTCTCTCGTAAGAGCTATTTCTAAATTTAGCGGCTTTCCATTCTCATCTGCAGTAATAAAAGGAAGAGTAACTCTCGTTTCTTTCAGAGAAGAAAGATCCTTTTTGGCTCTCTCTGCAGCATCCCTCAGTCTTTGCATAGCAATGGTGTCGCTATTAAGATCGATACCCGTCTGTTTTTTAAACTCCAGAACTAAATATTCTGCAATTCGCTGATCAAAATCCATTCCACCTAAAAAGGAGTCTCCACCTATTGCTATAACCTCGTAAACCTCTTCGTAGAGCTCAAGGATTGAAACATCAAATGTTCCTCCACCCAGGTCGTACACCAGAACTTTTTCATTGAGTTTTTTGCCCCACCCATAGGCAAGAGCTGCAGCCGTGGGCTCGTTTATTATTCTTAGGACATTTAGTCCCGCCTTTTCTCCTGCGATTCTCACAGCTTCTCTCTGTTTTTCATTAAAATAAGCTGGAACTGTAATTACAGCTCTATCGACCTCTTTCTCAAGATAATCCTGTGCAGTTTCTTTCAATTCTTCAAGGATTAGTGCTGAAACATCAGTAAGATCAAGAACGGAATCCGCGACTCTTATTGCTGCTTCGTTTCTGGGACCTTCCACAATATCATACATAAATTTTAATTTTGCCTTCTTCACAACATTTGAAGTGTAGTGTCTTCCCATCAACCTCTTGGCACCTAGAACAGTGTCTCTGGGATTTATAACCATTTGCCTTTTGGCAGCATGTCCCACAAGGCGATGGCCTTTGTTGTCATAGGCAATCATTGAAGGTACTACAGGATCTCCCTGGGGGCTGGGAATCACCTTTGGTCTGCCATTTTCCACAATTGCAACAGCAGAATTTGTTGTTCCCAAGTCAATTCCTACAATTTTACCCATTACAAGTTCTCATTATATACTCTTTCTTGACAGATTTCAAAACATGTTTTATCTTTAAATTTATGGAACAGATGTTAAATTTATTCCTGCTTTTTCTGATGGGCCTTACCCATCTTTTTCTTACCAATCCATAAGAGTTAGTGGGGGAAGAGGAAGTAAGTCTGATAATTTCTTGGACAAGCCTCTTTCTGAATTAAGAGTTTTTTTTTTTTTTATAGGTGAAGTTCAGGAGATTCCATTTCAGTGGGATAAAAAGATGCAAAGGATCATTTCATTTTAAACCTTCCAGGAACTCTTTCTCCCAATGATGAGCTTGTTTTTAAATTTACCGTCGCAAAAGAAAAGGCTCCAGGGAAACTCCTTAAAAGATCCTCAGCGGAAGTAGAAGGGAATAATCTACTCGGAGGGAAGAGATTTGTACATATTGCCTGTTACAGTTTTCCTTCACTGCTGAAAGAAACCAGAGATTATGTTCATATGGATGTTTATCCTGATTATGCAAAATTTCCTGCCACAATTAATATCCTTCTTATCCCCGACTCTTTTTCTGTAAAACTGATAAATGATTTTCACAACTTGTATGAATGGAAGGTTTGTGAGCGAAATCCCCGGGATAGGGTGGGATATAGCTTCATTAAAGAAGATAAAAAATAAAGGAAAGAGGATGGATTTATAGGTTTACGATGTTATTACTGGACCATATTATGAGGAGATGGAAAAGGTTCTGTTGAAGGATCTCCTGGGTCCTATTAGAGTTAAAGTTAATTATCTTCCTCCCTGAAGAATTTCTTTTAATGCCTCTGTAAGATTGGGGAATTTAAATTCAAAGTCTTGTTCAATAAGTTTTGCCGGTATGGCTCTCTGGCTGAAGGTGAGAAATATCGCCAGATCTCCCAAGGCTACTCTTATTAATGGAACTGGGATAGGTAACCAGCAGGGCCTGTGGAGGATTCTCCCCATTTCCTTGCAAAACTTTTTAAAAGGAACAGGTTCAGGGGCAGTTAGATTTACTGGTCCCCCTATTTCTATTTTTTTTATTATGAAGAGAATGCTTCTTATATAGTCCTGAATATGTATCCATGAAATAAAATTCTTTCCTTTGCCTGGATATCCCCCCACAAAAAATTTAAGAGCTCTTGAAAGATTTTTTATCATAATTGCATCCTTGGCGATTACAATTCCTGTTCTTAACTCTACTACTCTGTTTATTTTTCTCCTTCCATCTTCGGCAACCCTTTCCCATTCTTCTACTATTAAAGCGAGATCATCTTCAGCGGGAAGTGATTCTTCACTGAGCAATCTCTCCTCTCCATGTCCGTAAATCCCCATTGCTGAGGCATTTATAAGCAGAGGAGTAAGGTCAGGTAGTGCTTTAATAAGATTTTCTGTTCCTTTTACCCTGGATTCATATATTTTCTTTCTTTTAGATGCTGTCCATCTTCCAAAGAGATTTTCGCCTACAAGGTTTATCACAATGTCCCAATTCTCCTGCTTAATTCCTTCCATCCAGTAATCCTCATTGGTTAAGTCTCCTTCAATTATTTTTACAGGAAGATCCTTCACTTTTTTAAGGGCTTTTTCTTTTGAGCGTGTTATGATTGTAACTTCACCCAATTCCAGAATGTGCGGGAGAAGATATGAGCCTAAGAAACCTGTGGCTCCTGCGAAAAGAATTTTTCCCATTCTCAATATCTAATTAAGGGAAGAAGCTCATTCAGATTCTCCGGAGATATGCTTCTTACCCCATCTTCTATTTCGTGAACAATTTTTATTATTCTCTCATTCACAGGGGTAGGAACTCCGACTTCTCTGCCGTATCTTTCGATAGTGCCATTTATGAAATCTACCTCTGTTTTTCTTCCTCTTTCTAAGCTCTGAAGGCTTGAAGATTTAAGCCTGCGAAATCTCATCCCAACAATTTTTATGAGAAGATCCTTGAACCTTCCACTGATGGTGAGTTTTCCTTCTCTGTCTTTCTCTGACGGGGCAAATTTGTAAATTGGAGCTCCTGAAATCTTTTCCAGTTTTAACCCCTTAGCACCTGCTACTTTCACTCCTTCGTAGAGAATTTCTCCAAAGATTTTTCTGAACTCTCTTCTCTTCAACATTTCTCCAAGGTAGAGGCCTGAAACAGCTCCCATGGTGGTAATGCAGGCGTTTACAAGAACCTTGGAATATTTCGCCCCCCAGATGTTATCTGTAACTCTGGTTGGGGTTACATAGTTTAGAATCTTCTGGAGCTCTTTACCTCTCTCCGTGATTTCTCCATTTAATTCACCTAATATTAATTCTCCTTTTGAAGTCATTTCAACTACACCAGGGGAATGCATTGTGCCTCCAAATCCTACTATACCTCCAACAATTTTTTCAGGAGATATTACATCTGTTATCTGATCTTCCACCACTCCATTTTGAAAAGTTACCATGAAGCCATCCGGTTTAAGGTAATTTTGAGCATCTTTTACTGCGTCCTTTAAGGCTGTTGCCTTCATAGTTAAAAGAATGATGTCAAATTTGTCTCTCTGGTCAGAAAAATTTGCATATGCTCGTGGATTGAATCTCCAATTTCCCCTTGCCCCCTTTACATAGAGACCGTGAGTCCTGATAGCCTGAGTGATTTCAGGATTTTTACAGATCATCACTGTATCAATTTTGTTCCAGATGAAGCCACCAATAATCCCGCCAATAGCTCCACAACCAGCAACAGCTACCGAAGACATAACTAACCTCCTCTTTTAGAAGATTAATCCAATTATAACTGGAATTATGATAAGTATCAAGTTCGCAATGACCCAGATTATGAAGGGAGTGTTCAGGATTTCATCTATTGCTTCTTCCATATAAAAAATAATTCCTTTTTTTATTATCCTGATTGCCCTTTCCCTGCTGGTAAATTCTTCCTGCTTTATTTCTGGAGATTCTAAAAGTGCAAGAAGAGCTTTTGAAATAATGGTGTAAGTTTTATATCTTAGAAACCTTGTGATAAAAAAGCCTCTCCCTTTTCTTATGGTTTCAGCTTTAATCTGCAATTTTTTTATCTGTGAATCAATGGCACTGAACACTGAGGATGTGAGTTTTTCTGAATCTCCAACCTTATCTATTCCCTGAAACATAAATCCTGAGATTGTTGATACAATGGCTGGAACAATTCCTGTTTCAATGGCAAGATATTTGATTATTTCCGTAGCACCAATAATTACTCCTCCTGCTAAGCCAGATAGGAAGAAAAGAGGAATAAAATAGGCAGACCACCAGTATGAAGACAGAAGGGAAATTTTGATTAACAGGAGGTAAAGGAAATAACCGATTCCTCCTCCAATTACACCACCCCCCACAATATAAAGAATAAGAAGGAAAAAAACCTTCCACAGGCTTCTGGAAGAAAATTCTAATTTTTCTTCTACCATCTTCTGTGTTATTGTACCAGATGTTCTCTAAATCTGAAAAATTCTATAGTTAAAAGGCACTGATAATGCAGGAACTATTTTAAAACGGTTTTGTCAAATTAAAAGATGAAAAGGAATCTCCTTGTAACGGGGAAACCGAGGAGCGGGAAAACAACGCTTATTATGGATATAGTAAAGGAGCTGGATATTCCCTTCTGCGGTTTTTACACCAGCGAGCTTTTAAGAGAAGATAAGAGAGTGGGTTTTGTGATAAATAACTTAAAGGGTGAAAGAGGTATATTTGCCCATGTGGATTCAGAATCTGATTTAAGGATTTCAAAATATGGGGTGGAAGTTGATGTTCTGGAAACGGTGGGAGTGTCTGAGGTTGAGAGATGCCTGAGAGACAATGATCTCAAAATCATCGTAATTGACGAAATTGGCAAAATGGAGCTTTTTTCAGAAAAATTTAAAAGTACTGTGGAAAAATCCCTTGCTTCTCGCTATCCTCTTCTTGCTACTGTTATGATAAAAAGTGACGAATGGCTGGAAAAAGTTCTTGATAGAGATGATATACAGACTTATTATATAAATATGAATAACAGGGGACAGGTAAAGGAAAAAATAAAAATAGATCTTCTCGGGTTGCTTAACGAGGAATTTGGAGTAGAATTTAATAACAAATCAAAAGTGGTTGGAGGTAAAAAATGAAAAAGAAGGTTTTAGCAGGCTTAATTATTTTTGTGTTTTTTTTAGTTGGGTTTACCAGTGGTTGCGGAGGTCAGAAGAAAGCTTCACATGAAAAAGGTGGGAAAATTGTTGGAGAAGTTGGGGGTGAAGAGATAAGCTGGGGCGAATTTAAGAAGCAACTTGATTCTCTGCCCCCTTATTACAGAAGATTTCTAAGGCGTCCCGAAGCTATGGCAACCTATTTAAAAAGATACCTGATTAAGAAGGCAATGGTGAAGGAAGCAGAGGCACGAGGATATGGTAGAGATCCATCAATCAGGAGACAGGTAGAAAGGTTTAAAGAGAATCTTTTGATAAGAAAACTCCGGGAAGAATTGAGGAAGAAAAAATTTTCTATTAGCGATGATGAGATAAAAAAGTATTATGAAGATCACAAAGATTCCTATAATGTTGGTGAAGAAAGACAGGTGAAACACATAATGATAAGAGTAAATCCTGGTGCTACTAAAAAAGATTGGAAAAAAGCTAAAAGGAAAATTGGAAAGGCTCTCGTTGAATTGAGGAGAGGAAAGCCATGGATAGAAGTATTTAAAAAATACAATCAGGATGAAAGTGTCAATTTCAGCAAAGGTGAACTTCCTCCTTTCACTCGCCAGAAGAGATTGAGGTATTACATGGATAAAAATTTTATTGATGCAGCATTTTCTCTCAAAAAGCCTGGAGAGATGAAAATCGTAAAAACAAATTTTGGTTACCATTTAATTCAGCTTGAAAAAGTTATTCCTTCTCACACGAAAGAATTTATTGAAGTGGCTCCTGAGATAAAGAGGCAACTGGAGCAACGAAAGAGAATCCTTGCTGAGAAGCAACTTGAGGATATGCTTGTGAAAAAATATCATATAAAGGTCTATAAGAATGCTCTTGAGGGGAGTAGTCCCCAGAAGTCTGCGCCTTCTCCTTTGAGGCCCGCTACTCCTCCCAGACCACCAATGAAGGTTCAGCAGCCTCAAAAACAGCAACAGAAAGCACCCCAGCAGGCCACTCCAGGGAAGCAGCAACAGCAGAAAAAACCATCTGGAACTAAATCTGCTCCCCAGAAGTAAGTGGAAATGATTCTCAGAAAAACATCAATCATGGAGGAGCTCGTAGTGAGTTCCTCCATTTTTTTTCTTATACTACTTTTTGTTTCTGGTTGTTCCCATAGAGAGAAATTTAATAAAAATATTCTCATGTATGTAAATGGCGAGCCGGTTACACTGAAAGATGTAGCGGTAGAGGTAGGTGAAATTTATCCGTGGCAGGATGAGGAATCCACTGCGAGTCTAAATTTCCTGTGGGATCCTTCCAGAGAGAAATTAAGGGAAAAAGTGATACAGTTGATTATTGAAAGAAAACTTCTTCTTCAAGTAGTTAATCAGGAGGAAATAAGAGTTTCATCTTCGGAATTGAGGGCTGAAATAAAAAAAATAGAAGGTAATGTTGCTAAGGAGGAATTAAATAGGCTTTTTCTGAGATATGGGATCAGTTATAAAGATTGGCTCAGAAGAATTGAAGAAGATATTAAGATAAGAAAATTCCTGAAGGAAAGGGTATGGAACAGAATTAAGATTGATGATAAAAAAATAGAAATGTATTACGCGAAACATCAGACTGAATTTACAAAGAGAAAGTGGGTCAGAGCTCATATGATTATATTTGATAATTTTGTTGCTGCAAAAGATTTTAGAAATAAGATACGATCAGAAGGGGATTTTCTTCATTATGAGCGTAGTAAAAATCCATATGTACCACATAATGGGTATATTTTTTCAAAGGATGATGTTTCTGCGCAGTTGTGGAGAATTATCTCAACTCTTCCCCTTCACCGGGTATCAAAAATTTATAACTTACAGAATGGATATTATATTTTTCTGATTGAAAGCAAAAATAGAGCGGGAAAGAGCGATCTCAATATGGTGAGAGACTTAATTATTAGAAGATTACTGG
>JALTID010000016.1 GCA_027004335.1 bacterium | reverse complement strand
TTCATATTGAATATCAGAGTAAAGATTGTATTCAACATTGGTGTTGGAGTTTGAGGAAGTTTCTGACCCGTTGTTTTCCTTTCCTTTACAACTGCCCAAAAAAAGAATTAACATAAAAAGTGAATATAACACAATTTGTAACTCTTTTTTCTGTTGTGTAGGGAATTTTATGTAAATTTTCATTTCTACCTCCAGATAACATGCCTTTTTATTTATAACATATCAAATTAGAAAAAGTTGCAAGATTTTAATCCTATTTAATTTTCACTTTCATGTAACAGAATTATAACTTTTTGATGTATAATTATGGAAAAAAGGAGAAATTTATGGAAACCCATGGTGTAAAAATAACAACCACAAAAAAACCAGCGGGAAAGAGAAGAATTGCCCTTATTGCGCATGATGCTAAGAAAAGCACAATGATTTCTTTCGCTCAAAAAAACAAAAAGATCCTGGAAAAATTCGAGCTGGTAGCAACAGGTACAATGGGAAAACGGGTCATGAAAGAGACAGGCTTAAATGTTAAGAGAATGCTAAGCAGTCCTCAGGAAGGTGATCTTCAGATTGGGAGATTGGTTGCCAGTGGGGAGATTGATCTGGTGATATTTTTAAGGGATCCTCTAACAGCCCAGCCCCATGAGCCAGATATTTCTGCACTTATGGATGTCTGAGATGTCCATGATATTCCCATAGCAACAAATCTATCCAGTGCAGAGGAATTACTGAACATTAGAAAAGTATTATGGTAGGGCCACTATCTATCAGTTTAATATCTGAAGCAGATAGATCAGCTTTGTCGCTGGTAACAATAATTGAATACAGTGAAGAATTTACTGGAAAATGTCAGGTTGGATGCCCCGGATTATATGCATTAGGCCTCCCTTTTATGACGAGAAATTTAATGAATTTTATAGGAAGAATCAATGACTCCTACAGAAGAGGGCCATGTCGTTATATCTCCTTTGTGCTTGCAGAGGTTAAGCTTTCATGGAAAGATGAGAAATAAGACATATTCGTTGAATCTTCCTGTCTGCGAAGTTTCCGGAATTTGTAATTGGTAGTGGTTAATAAATATAGTTAAAAGGAACTCTCTTCAGGATCTTTTATAATAACATGTGAGTAAGAAAAATTTTCGGTTTGTGTGGTAAATTTGACATCAATATTCATATATGTTAAACTAACATTCTGAATGAGTATTCATTCATTAAGGAAAGAACAAAAATAGGAGGAAGCTATGAAAGAGAGAGACGCGGTAATTGTTTCCGCCGTAAGACTCCCCATAGGAGCCAAGAAAGGGCTCTTAAGAAATGCACGCTCTGATGATATGCTGGCAATTGCTTACAAAGCAGCTCTGGAAAGGATCCCGCAGTTGGAAGACTGGAAAATGATCGATGATGTCACTGGTGGGACTGCTTTTCCTGAGGCTGAACAGGGTATGAATGTGGCAAGAGTTGCTGCACTGCTTGCGGGTATCCCAGAGGAAGTTCCAGCTGCAACTTATTCAAGGATGTGTGGTTCTGCAATGACAGGTTTACACTATGCTTATGGTATGATCACATCTGGTGCTCTGGACATTGTTCTTGTCGGTGGAACTGAAAGTATGACACTTGTTCCTATGACGAGTAACAAACCCACGCCTAATATAAGGTTTGTGAAAAGGCTTTTTGGAGAAGAGGTTGAGGAACCATTTGAAATCCCAGAGGATATTCCTAATGTTTATATTCCCATGGGTGAAACTGCTGAAAATGTTATTGACAGGTATGGAGAGAAATACGGGATAACAAGAGAAGCTATGGACCAGTTCGCCTATGAAAGTCACATGAAAGCTATTAAAGCACAGGATGAGGGTAGATTTGATGACGAGATTGTTCCTGTTATAGTTAACCCCACTACAGGTGATGTTGAAATATACAGGGAAAAGAAAGGGGTTCCAGAGGGATGGACACTGCTTAATAAGGATGAGGGCCCAAGAAGAAATACATCCCTTGAAATTCTTGCCAAACTCAAGCCAGTTTTCAGAGTAAATGGAAGGGTTACTGCTGGAAATTCTTCTCCTATCAATGCGGGAGCACAGGCAATGGTGGTTATGTCCTATGCAAAGACTAAAGAGCTGGGTATTGAGCCGCTTGCCAAGATCAGAGCTATAGGAGTTAGAGGACTTGAGCCTGAAGTTATGGGTCTTGGACCAATTTACTCAACAAGAGACCTTATGAAAAGATTCGGATTTAAAATAAAGGATTTCCAGCTAGTAGAAATTAACGAGGCTTTTGCCTCCCAGTCCATTGCAAGTATTAAAGAACTGGGAATTGACCCAGGTATTATTAATGTAAATGGTGGTGCTATTGCTCTTGGTCACCCTCTTGGAATTTCTGGTCCAAGAATTGCGACAACTCTTCTTTATGAAATGAGAAGAAGAGGACTTAATCTTGGTCTGGCAACTATGTGCATTGGTGGCGGAATGGGTATAGCCACAGCAATTGAAATAGAATAATTAAACTTGAAGTAAAGGAGGCAAAAGATGGCTTCAAAGTATAAAATTAACAAAGTGGCAGTAATTGGTGCCGGAGTTATGGGAGGAGATATTGCCGGACTCCTTGCATACGCTGGACTTAAAGTTTATCTTCTTGATATTGTTCCTCCAGATCTATCTGATGAGGAAAAAAATGATCCGAAGGCGCGTAACAGGTTTGCCCTGAATGCTCTCGACAGGATCGTCAAAGAGAAAAAGATTCCTCCCAAAATAACTCAGGAAGATGTGAAACTTATAACTCCTGGAAATATGGAGGATAATCTTGACTATCTCAGTGATGCTGATTGGATTCTTGAAGTTGTTGTGGAAGCCCCAAAGATCAAACAGAAGGTTTTTGAAAATGTTGAGAAATATGCAAAACCTGATGCAATTATCTCTTCTAACACATCAGGAATTCCTATCACAGTTATGTCTGAAGGTAGAGGCGATGATTTCAAGAAAAGATTTCTTGTGACCCACTTTTTTAATCCCCCAAGGTATATGAAACTTCTTGAGATCGTTGCCGGAGAAGAAACAGAACCTGAGCTTGTAGATTTTATGGCTAAATTTGCCACAAATGTTCTTGGGAAAGGTGTTGTTTTTGCAAAAGATACCCCCAATTTTATTGCCAACAGAATCGGTGTTTATGGAATGATGAAAACCATCTGGCAAATGCTAAAAGATGGGTATGAGATCGATGAGGTTGATGCCATTGTTGGAAAGCCAATGGGAAGACCTGGTAGCGCTGCCTTTGGAACATCTGACCTTGTTGGAATTGACACTCTTGTGCATGTTGTAGAAAATATCTACGAAAATGTTCCCGATGATGATGAGAGGGATGTTTTCAAATTACCTGATTTCATAAAACAGATGGTAGATAAGGGACTTTTAGGTAATAAGGCCAAGGCCGGTTTTTATAAGAAAGAAAAGAACGAAGAGGGTAAAAAGATCAAATATGTAATTGATCCCAAGACCCTTGAATACAGAGAAAAGAAAAAATATGATTACGAATCAATTAAAAAAACAAAGGGTGAAGAGAATGTTAGCAAGAAGTTAAGAGCTCTTGTTTATGCTGATGATAGAGCGGGACAATTTGCATGGAAGGTGATGAGAGACACTCTCATCTATACTGCTAAAAGACTGTATGAAATCGCTGATGATATTGTAAATATTGACAATGCTATGAAGTGGGGATTTAACTGGGATCTTGGCCCTTTTGAAGGATGGGATGCTATTGGGGTGAAGGAATCTATTGAGAAGATGGAAGCGGAAGGATTTGAAGTCCCGAAAATGGTAAAAAGGGTCATTACCAATGGTTATGGCTATTTCTACCTTGATGTCGGCGGCCAGAGATTCTACTATGATCCCAAGGCACTCAAATATAAACCTGTTCCTGTACCTTCCAATGTTATTATTCTTAAATCTCTGAAGGATAGAGAACAGATCATAGAAGAAAATGGTTCTGCAAGTCTTATTGATTTAGGTGATGGTGTTGGTTTGGTAGAGTTTCATACCAAGCTGAACGCCATTGATGATGGTATTATTGAGATGCTGAACAAAGCTGTTGATATGCTTGAAGAGGATAAGCTTGAGGGTGTGGTTCTTGGGAGTCAGAGCAGGAATTTCAGTGCGGGTGCAAATATTCTTGCTATCCTTATGGCTGCACAGCAGAAGCAGTGGGATCTTATTGAGCAGGTTGTTAAAGCATTTCAGGATGTGAACATGAGAATGAAATATGCACCAAAGCCCATTGTTGCTGCTCCCTACGATCTCACCCTTGGGGGTGGTGCTGAGATAACGATGCATGCCCACAGAGCCCAGGCAGATAATCAACTCTATATGGGTCTTGTGGAGGTTGGCGTTGGTTTGCTTCCCGGTGGAGGTGGTAATAAAGAGGTTTATCTGAGGGCTTTTGGAGAACCTCATATAGATGATCCACTTAAACTTTCTGCTCATGCTGTTCAGGCTGCTATCCATGCCTTTGGCCTTGTAAGTCAGGCAAAGGTTTCCATGGGTGCAAAGGATGCTTTCAGACTTGGTTATTTGAAATCCACAGATAATATCACCCTTAACCGTGACAGCCTGATTTATGATGCGAAACAGACAGTTCTTGCCATGATTAAGGAAGGATTTAAACCCAACAAGCCTCTTGATGAAATTGTTGTTGCGGGAAGAGAGGGAATTGCTACTATCTCTCTTGGTATTAAAAACTTCCTCTACAGTGGTTATATAACCGAGTATGAATCCTTTATGGCGAAGAAAATCGCAGCTGTCATCTCAGGTGGTGATGTTCTTCCCGGCACAAAGGTTAGCGAACAGCATTTGCTGGATCTTGAGAGAGAAACTTTCGTAAGTCTCTGTGGTGAAGAAAAAACTCAGGAAAGACTCCAGCACATGCTCATGTACAACAAGCCACTCAGGAATTAATCAGTTGAGGGGGTTTTCCCCCCTCTTTTTTAAAAATTTATTACTTTCTCAAGAAGAGAATCAAGAATTGAGAGAATCTGGTCTTTTTCTCCTCCCCGAAGGGGTATGCTCATCAAAAGGGGGTCCCATTCACAGAAGTCCATACCAACAGGTTTAATACCTTTTTCTTTTATCATATCAAGTAATACCTCGATGATCTCAATGAACTGATCAGAGGATGGCCATCTGCCTTCAAAAAATCTTACCCCCCAGAGATCCTTGCCAGAGGCTACATCTATGTCAACGGAAATATAGAGTCCCTCAGTTACTTCGGATAAAATTTTTTCAAAAATTTCATGATAATCTGAAAGAAGCTCTCTGTAATTGATGATTTTTATTTTTTCTTTCCAGATAGGATAATTTGTTCTTATTTCCAGTGGAATAGTTTCATATATTTCTCTGTGAAGTTCCGGATCATCCTGAACTC
>JALTID010000015.1 GCA_027004335.1 bacterium | reverse complement strand
TATTTAAGGAAGCAAAGATTTCTTACAGATGAAGAAGGATTGGAAAACAAGGAGGAGAAAAAATGATAGATTTTAAGTTAGTAAGGAAGGAAGTAGTTGAGTTACTTCAAGAGATAATCAGATTTGATACCACAAATCCACCTGGTAATGAGAGGGAATTAGCTGAATTTTTTAAGAAAAAGTTTGATGAAGAAGGAATTGAAAACAAAATTCTTGATGCTCCTGATGAGAAGAGAGCCACTTTCTGGGCAAGGATCCCTGGTGAGGAAGGAGGTAAGGGGCTTTTACTTCTTTCTCATCTTGATGTTGTTCCTGCTGATAAAAAACAGTGGAGTGTTGATCCTTTCAGTGGCGAAATCAAAGATGGTTACATCTACGGTAGAGGTGCTCTTGATATTAAAATTCTTGGGGCAATGCATGCAGTTGTGATGTTTCTCCTGAAGAGGAACAATATAAAATTGAAAAAAGACCTGATAATGCTTTCTGTTGCTGATGAGGAAGAGGGTGGAGAAGCTGGAGCAAAATATGTACTTGAAAAGTACCCTGAGCTTACAGAATGTCCTGTAGTACTTGGTGAGGGGGGTTATGGAACTACCGGGATTCTACCTGATAATAAACTGCTTTTTTCTCTCTCCACAGGAGAAAAAGGTTTTGTCTGGGTTAAGGTAAAAACAAAAGGTCAGCCCGGTCACGGGTCAATGCCAATAAAAGACAGTGCCCCCAACAGGCTCATAGAATTCTTGCATATTCTAATTAACCACAAATTCCAGTTAAAATTTGCAGATAGTATGAGGGAATTTTTCAAAGGATTTGCGAGTCATCAGGGAGGGGCTGCTAAACTGATTATGAATAATGTGCAATCACTTGGATCTATCGGTTTTATTAGAAAAAAACTCGAGGAAAATCCGAAACTTGGAGCAGCTATTCAAAACACAATAAGTGTGACAATGGTGAATCTTGGATATAAGGGTAATGTGATCCCGGAAGAGGCTGAGGCGAGACTTGATTGCAGGGTCGTCCCCGGGACAACTGTTGATGATTTTCTTTCTGAATTGAGAAAGTTAGCTGAACCATATGATGTTGAGATAGAGCCTCTTATTTCATTTAATCCCAATGAATCCCCCATTGATACGGAGATCTACTCCGTAATTAAAAATGTACTCTCCGAGGAAGGAGTGGTAATGTTACCCTTCATTTCACCTGGTATCACAGATACCAGATATTTTAGAATGAGGGGTTCCCTTGGTTATGGGATTGTGCCAATTATCGTTCCTGTGGAGGAATTAAACAGAATACATGGGATTGATGAGAGGGTTTCAGTGGACAATATGGAGTGGGGAACAAAGGTAATGTTTGAAATTGTTAAGAGGTATCTCGCAAAATGAGCGAAAAAATTCCTCCTGAGTTTAGATATTGTCCATACTGTGCCACGCCTCTGGAGATGAAATTTATTGAGGGTAGAGAAAGAGCCTACTGTCCAAATTGCGGTTATGTTCATTACAGAAATCCCCTTCCATCTGTAGGGGCAATTGCTTATAATAAGGAGGGGATTGTTCTAATTCGCAGAGCAAGAGAGCCACAAAAGGGTGTCTGGGCACCCCCCAGCGGTTTTATAGAAGAGGGTGAGGACCCCGAAGATGCTGTTGTAAGGGAATTAAAAGAAGAGACAGGACTTGAAGGAGTAGTTGAAGAATTGTTGGGGGTCTATAGAAATAACGCAAAAGTTTATGGAGATGTTCTTGTTATAACTTACCTTGTGAAGGTTGCGGGTGGCGAGTTGAAAGCTGGTGATGACGCAGATGATGCAGGAATTTATTCCTTTGACGAAGTTCCTGAAATTCCTTTTAGGTGTTTCTATGAATCTATTGATAAAGCGAGGGAAATTTTGATGAGGAGGAAAAGTGGGCAATAATGAAAAACTCTACCCTGATTCCAGCGTGGAAATAAGTGGATGGCTGGCAAGGTATTATGAGCATTTCTGGAATATTGTTACTTTTGGCTGGTATGGAAAGTTTATTGGGGAAGTTGTCAGGAGTATGGGGATTCAGCCTGAGGATAAGATTCTTGATTTAGGTGCAGGTAACGGGTATAACGCCTGTAAAATGAGAAAATTTCTTTCGGAAAAGGGCGAAATTCTTGGCCTGGATATCGGTGAGGATATGATAAGAACATTTAAAAAGAAATGTATGAAATACAGCAATGTCAGGGTAGAAAAAAGAAGAATAGATATTCCTTTTGAAGAGGAATTACAGAACAGATTTGATAGGGCTTTTATCTCTTTTGTTATGCATGGGCTACCCCATGAGTCAAGATTATATGTGGTAAAAAATGCTTTTTCATCTTTAAAAGATGGTGGGAAGTTTTTTATTCTTGATTACAACGAGTTTGAGCTTAATGAGATCCCTTTTTATAAAAGAAAAGTTTTTGAAGCTATTGAGTGCCCATATGCCTTTGATTTTATAAAAAGAGACTGGGAAAAAATCCTATCTGAAGCTGGATTTAAAAATTTTGAGAAAAAAAAGTTTCTCTTAAATATGGTGAGGTTACTTATAGCCGAAAAATAAAAATGAAAGCTATAATTGGGATCTTTTTTATAGCCCTTCTCTCCTTTTTTTTAGCTTCCTGCAGTAGTTCGGAACAATCATATAAGGAAGTTCGGCTGACCAATAGACAGGAGGGCGCAAATTTTACTATTTCTGTAGACTCCGAAGGCAATGTTCTCATAAGCAATTATAGTCTCGTGGTAAAGTCGGATCATTCTTCCAGAAGAATTAATGGAAGCATAAAGGGGGAATTTTTTATTGAAGTCAATGGGAAAAGATTTTCTTTTAACAAACTGGAAGGCTTATTAAGTGCTAATGATGCTACATCTTTTGTACTGAAAAATGAGAGTCTCTTCCTTGCTGTTAAACTGAAAAAAATTTCTTACAATATGGTAAATATTCAGCTAAAGTCTTCTGAAGGATATCCAGGAGCCAAATTTTTTCTCTCTTCCGTTGGTTATCTTTATGGCCAGGGTGAAATCGGTTGCAGACCGCTTCTTGATAAAGATTGCACAGGTTCCAGTGAATTTATCCTGAATAAAACTTCTTTCGTGAGAGATCCTTTTTATACTTCAGATTACAATGATGTAATTACCCCATTCTGGCTTTCCATGAAAGGCGTAGGATTTTTTGTTCCTGATTACCAACTATTTGGAGTGGCTCTTTTGCCTTATAATAACGAGTTCAGTTTAACAGGGAGAAATAGTAGAGAATTTTCCTTTAATCTTATTATATCGGATTCTGCGGTAGATACCTTTTACCTGTGGATAAATTCTATTACTGATAGATTACTCTCTGTCACCACAGATCCTTATAATGAGATCGTGGATAGAATGATAAAAAGAGTGATCTGGACCACCTGGGCAGAGTTTAAGCAGGATATTTCTCAAGAAGAAGTGTTGAATTTTTATAATGAAATTAGGGACCACGATTTTCCCATCGGGATCATGGAGATAGATGATAAATGGCAGAAGGAGTGGGGAGATACCGATTTTGATCCTGACCGATTCCCTGATCCTGCCTCCATGGTTTCAACCCTCCATAATGATGATGTCCTTGTAACCCTGTGGGTACCTCCCTTTGTTAATAAAAATAGCAGTAATTTTACCAGTGGTGCATCTAAGGGTTATTTTGTTCAGGACTCTTCCGGAGAACCCTATCTCATTCCATGGTGGGATACCCTCTTTTTGATTCCCTATGCAGGTCTTGTGGATTTTACAAATCCTCTATCAACAAACTGGTTCAGAAACAGACTCCTTACCCTTAGGATTAAATATGGTATTGATGGATTCAAGTTTGATGCAGGGGATGGAAGTTACCTTCCTTCAGATGGGGTTACCTATTACAAAGTTACCCCTAATCAATTTACAGATTATTATGTAAAATTTGCAAGAGAAACTTACGGTTATGAAGTTAGAAGCGCCTATGAATCACAGAATAAAAGCATCATTGTCAGAGAGATTGATAAAAGCTCTGATTGGAGCGATGGCGGTCTTAGAGGTGTTTTGATGCAGGCACTCTCTCTCGGTGTTATTGGCTATCCTTTTGTCCTTCCTGATATGGTTGGAGGTAACGAGTATGTTTCTAAAACCTCTTCTGTTTTGATGAAAAGATGGTGTCAGCTTTCAGCTCTTCTTCCCATGGTACAGTTTTCAATAAAACCCTGGAGGGGAGATTTTTCTCCAGATGTGGAAAGTGTATGTAAATATGCTCTTGTTCTTAGGGAAAAAATGATAGATACCCTGTTGTCTCTTGCTAATCAATCTTTTGATACAGGGTACCCTGTAATTTCACCCCTTTTCTTTCATTTCCCTGAGGATTATCAGACATACTCCATTGATGATGAATTTATGCTGGGTCAGGATCTTCTTGTCGCTCCAAATCTTACAGATTCCCGGAGAAGAGATATCTATCTTCCGGATGGAATCTGGGAGGCAATGGATTCAGGAATTAAATATGATGGTCCAATTTGGTTGAGGGATTATTTTGCTGACTGGCATCTTCCTGTTTTTGAGAGAGAGTAATAGGATGAGCTTAGAATGACTTATTTTCTCCTTTTAAGAATAACATATGCGGAAAAAAGTGTTAGAACATTATGTTTATCTCAATTCCTTTTGTTTTTTTTCTCTCAATGTGTTAAAATATAAAGAAGCTTGAAGGAGGGAGTATGAAGATTGTTCGTTTGTCCATTCCGTCTGCGGATGATAGGGAACTTGAGAGCTTTGTGAGTGAACATTTTGGAAGGGCACCATTCTACACTTTTATTGATGTTTCCGATAATGGAAAGATTCTAAATGTGGAGGTTGTCCCGGTTCACTTTTCTGATCACGGCCCCGGTGATATCCCCTACTGGGTTAGAGAGCAGGGTGGAAATATTGTCCTTGCACAGGGGATCGGTAGGAAAGCTGTTGATTTTTTCAATCAGTTAGGTATTAAAGTGATCAAAGGTGTTACAGGAAAAGTTGAAGATGTAGTTAAGGGATATTTAAGTGGTACTCTTGTAACAATTGAATGGGAGGGAGGTCATCATGGTGATTGTGGAGAAGGTAGGAGGTAGTGGTGATTAAAGGAATCATTTTTGATCTTGATGAAACTCTGATAAATTCAAAGGATTCACTAGTTAGGTATCACAGAGAGCTGTTTAAGTATCTTGGCTTGAAATTTCCTGAAGATCATGCCTACTGGTTCTACACTTTACCGGCAGAAGAGATAACAAAGAGGCTTTTTCCAGATGAGACATATCAAAACAGAGCAAGAGAGTTCCGGAGAAACTTTGATTTTAAAAAATTGTTTGAAATGATAACACCAAAAGATGGGATTCCCGAGATCCTTGGAGTTTTAAAAAATGAGGGGAAGAAATTGGGGGTAGTAACTAACAGGGGAAAATCCGCAAGGCCTCTTTTAGAA
>JALTID010000014.1:809-5462 GCA_027004335.1 bacterium | reverse complement strand
GCACCGCTTCCGGCTATAAGAAACTTCATATTATGCACCAAATTTTTTGAACTTGAGAGCATGAGCCATTAACTGTGGCATCAACTCCGTTCCCTTAAATCTTCCGAGACTCCCCTTGAGAGCTTCTTTCTCGGTAAATCTTGTTGTCTCATCAGGTCTTGTAAATTCTGATTTAAGTAAAACTGGTACAGGATGCCAACTGTGATTTTTAAGAGGCACCGGTGTTGAATGATCTCCTGTTATTACTAGGACATCAGGACTTATTGATAAAATTTCAGGAAGAACATTATCAAATTCCTCTATATGATGAACTTTTGCATCAAAATTACCATCTTCACCGTAGCTGTCTGTTTTTTTAATATGAAAGAAGATATAATCATACTCCGGGAATTTTGTTTTTAATAATTCTACTTTCTCATCAAGCATTTCTCCTTCGCCTTCTATGCCAAGTATCTCCATTCCAACCAATTTTGCTACACCTCTGTACATTGGGTATGATGCAATGGCTCCAGCTTTTAGTTTGAAAATTTCTGAAACAGGGGGAATTAATGGAAGTCTGTCAAACCCTCTCAGAAGAATGAAGTTTGCTGGATGTTCATCAGCAAGTATCTGACCTGCTTTCTCAATAAAATTTTTTACTATTTCAGCAGTCTTTTCAGAACCTTTATTCAGAGCTGTGGGAACAAGAGGTGATTTACCGGTGACCTGAGGATCTGTGTCACTCACAGCTCCCCCAAGACCTTCTCCCCTTAAAACACGTGCAAACCTGTGTTCAGCTTCGGTCTTAAGAAAAATTTTAACACCATCAATTTCTTTAATGTTTGTACCTAATTTTCCTATTAGTTTTTTGTTTAATTCTGTTGGAATTCTTCCAGCCCGTCTATCCAGCACATTTCCCTGTTCATCAATTGTGGCAAAATTCCCCCTGGCGGCTACATCCTCTGGCATTAAATCCATTCCTAACCCGAGAGCTGATAACACCCCTCTTCCTACATCATATTTTAAAGGATCATAACCAAACAGGGCCAGATGCCCAGGACCACTCCCGGGGGTTATACCTCTTGCCACAGGATCATGTAAACCGAGAGACGCTTCCCTTGCAAGAATATCAAGATTTGGAGTCTTAGCTGCTTCCAGAGGAGTCTTATCTTCTTTAAGAGGTAAATCACCGATTCCATCCAGAACGATCAACAGAATTTTTTTTTCATTTTTCACAGAAATTTCTCTGTAAAGCTCAAACAGTTCCATTATCTTCCTCCATTTTTTCACATTCGGGCGGTTTTTTACCGGTTTCCACAAAAGTAAAAAATTTCTGAAGCCATTGGGGATGGCCTGCCGGGCATTCCCCAATGAATTCAATAAACTTCAATAACCTTTCAACAGCTACTTCGGTAAGATAATGTTCTATCTGACACGCATTCTTTGCCGCTTCTTCTTCATCCAGGGCAAGAATCTCTTTGAAAAATTTTTTCAGGATTTGATGTCTATAGTATAATTTAACCGCAATTTTTTCACCTTCACTGGTCAATTCCACATATCCATATCTTTCATGGATAATATACCCCTTCCTTTCAAGACTTTTGAGAGCTCCTACAACTGACGCGGTTTTGACTCCCAATTTTTCTGAAATTTCCTTTACTCTTGCAACCTTTTTTTCCTGTGAAAGGATTAAAATTGTTTTTAAATAATCCTCAAGACTTGGGGTCAAATTATTCGGTAAGGGAAAAATTTCTTTCATTATTAACAATTATAAGCATATAAAACTTATAATCAAGTTTATCTTTTTAAGAAACCTTCTTTGAGAACTCTGGCAATTTTGGTAATAGTTTCCTTTCTCGGATATCCAAGATGTTGTTTCCCACCATAGAGATCCTCGGTAATGAAGAAATTCATATAAACCTGTACAATCAATTTTGAGATAAAGTATATATCCATATCGTCACGAATTTTATCTTTTACATGGGGTCCCATCATTTCCCTAAATATGTGTAAATTTTCTTCTGGAACAAAATTAACTACAATAGAAGCATGTTTTCCTTTGAATTCAAGTGCATCAATTGTAAGGAGGATAAAAAAGCTTCTGTTTTTTTGATACAAATTTTCTATAACTTCACCAATTCTCTCTACATCCTCGGGAAAAACCTGCGGATCAAAAAATACCTCAAATAGAGGAGCAAACCTTTCTATAGGATCGGGTTGAGAAATGAGGGTGTAGAAAATCTCGTATTTATTTTTGAAATAGTAGTATATATTTCCAACCCCCATTTTTGATTTAGAAGCAATTTGTCTCATTGTGGTATTCCTGTACCCCTGTTTAATAAATAGCTGTTCCGCAGCTCTTAGTATTCTCTTCTTCGGAGGAACTTTTCCAGACGGCTTTCTACCCATTTTTACCCTCTATTTATTCCCGTAAAGTAAGCTATCAAAAGTATTTTTATATTTTCCATAGAAATATGCAATGACAGCGTTAAAATCCCTTGCTGTTGCCGGGGAAAATTCTTTAGGATAATCAGTTGAGGTAGCACTCAATCCATAATATATACCTAAATTTATGGTAGGATTTATCTTTACAGGATCATTTCCAAAACAAAGATAGAGAAGCTTATTAAATGAAGCATCGTTGTTTCTAAAAGAAATATATGGCAGTGGAGAGGCGACTTGATCGGGAGCTATGGTATGGATATTAAGAGATCTGTATTCAGGGGCATGATAAATTGGTGAACTAAAGTGGTAAGAGTCAACAGGTGGTATTGATTGGGGGAGAACCAGTCCCCATGGTCCCAGAAAGGAAAGATATTGTTCCATTCTTCCAGGTTCATAACCCTGATCAGTATCCCATTCAAGGAAAAACATATTTTCATCTTTATCAAGATCGTTCCTCCATGGAGGTAGAAGAGTCCTGAATGATACGGGAGTAGAAAAAAATGCATGAAAATCAAATTCAAAAATATCTGGTACAAAGGATACAATAAATTGGTATATCATTGATGGAGAAATTGAACCAAGTGACATCAGTCCGTTTAGGAATGA
Organism: bacterium; assembly: GCA_027004335.1. Lineage (GTDB taxonomy): Bacteria > JALSQH01 > JALSQH01 > JALSQH01 > JALSQH01 > JALTID01. The sequence goes on along the minus strand of JALTID010000014.1, from coordinate 2,432 downwards.
AGGAAGTTTAATTAATTTCGTATCAGATATAATCTTAAGTAGTGACGCTACAACATCTGAAAAAACTGGAAGAATATCATTTACAAGATTCACCCTATCTTTACGGATCCCTTTAATCTGGTCCACTATTCTTTTCAGTGCGTCAAGTCCATCTTTGTCAAAGTATAAATCCACCGTAATGGTATTACCATGGACATATACTCTTTTGTCCAGCCTTACCACATATGTTACCTCATTATTGTTGAATAAAGTTCTGGCTGAATCATCTTCAGGGAGACTCGCCGCCTTATCTGCATTAATAACCTCCACCACTTCATCTGGTGCAAGAGGTTCTTTTTCACCATACTTAAAGAGATTCATGAGATCTTCGTACGCTCCTGTAATATAATTCGGAAATTCAGTATAAAATTCCTCTCCGTCATCCCTATTATCTGAATCAAGGTCCCATTTACTAAGATTCAAGAGATTTACTTCAGGATCGTTCAGTTGCTCAACAATTATATTCATGATCATTAAAGCTTTTGGAATAGTTGTTCCTGCAATGTGGGTTTCTTTAAGATGATTGTACTGCGCATAGGCTTCAAAAATATCCATATCTAACTGCTGGGAAAGAAGAAACTTAATGCTTCCAAGGAAAAGTTTACTAAGCATACTTAAGAAATAGATATCAGTTCTATCAATTTTTCCTCCAAAATCGAGTACTGTCTTCATATTCCACATCAAAGGAACATGTGAGACTTTTAAACTGGTCCCATATTCCTCTGCCAAGTTAAATGTTGAATCCATTTTCTCCAATCTTACAAGCAATCCACCAAGGAGATCTTTAATTACCTGAAAAATATCTTGTTTTTCTGTTTTTGTACCACCCATAATGTTAAAACCACCACTTGGAATCCCCTCAGACCTGTTTATACCCGCCACAGATGCAATATAATTTGCTATGTCAAGGGTAAGTGCAAAAAATTGGGAGATTGATGAACCGATCAATGCTTCACCATCATGAGGGTTTTCCTTTAAAATTTTATCAAAATACTCCAGAGCAAAAACATAGTCTCCATGACTCAGATAATATTTCCCTTTTTCTAAATTTTGTTCTCTTTCAGATTTTCCTTTTTCACTGACACATGATGAAACTATAACCATAAGGATAAATATGAAAAGGATTTTAAATTTGTTCTTCTTCATCACTTACTCCCTTTTCTAAAAATCTTAATAGATTTTAATAAATGTAAGACATAAAATCAAGCGTTAAAACAAAATTGGTAGAGTTTAAAAGTTTAAAAGCATATTTGCAAACTTTGTCAAAAAAAGTTTGACAATGTTGACGCAATGTGTTATACTATTATTGAAATAAAAAAGGAGGTTGCAATGGTCAGGAATATTCAGGAAAAACTGAAGGATGTTGAAGCAACATTGAAAAGATCACTTATAGTTGTAGCAGGTGTATATGGAGTTCTTGAAGAAGAAACAAGGAAGTTATCAGAACTCCTTACTTCTAAAAAAGAAATATATAAAAAAGGCGAAGAAAAATCAGCAGAATTTGAGGGGAGAGTTAAAGAACTTACAGAAAAGTTAAAGACACAGATTGAAATTTTGAATAAGCTTCAAGAGACGATTCAGAGT
>JALTID010000014.1:0-799 GCA_027004335.1 bacterium | reverse complement strand
AGGTAAGAACCATGGCAACATTAATCAGAGAAGATGTTGTGAAGAAAGTTAACGACATTGTAAAGGAAAATGTGGAAACTGCAAAAGAAAAATTCAACTCAGTTCAGAACGAGCTTCAGAATTTGCTCCAGAAAGTGACAAGTTACAGAGAATCATCACAGAAAGAGATCATTGCAAGAGTTAATGATCTTACTGAAAAGCTCAGAACAAGTCAGGATGAATTTGAGGCAAAAGTCCTTGATGGGATCAAGAAAGCAATTGAAAAAGTAGATATCCCAACAAGAGACCAAATTGAAGAGATCAATAAGAGACTTAAAAATGTAGAGAAAAAGGTGGAAGATCTTACCAAGAAAATTAACAAGCTTGCAAAACAGCAAGATGCATCAAAGTAATTTAAAGGGGGGGTAGCCCCCCTTTAAATTTAAAAAAGGATATTAAAAATGATTAGTACAAGAAGGGCAAAAAAGGGGTTATTTCTGGTAGCTATTTCAATTTTAGTGCTTATATGGGGCACATCATTTACCAGGGAGAAAACCTCTGGAACACCCTTGGGAAAAGTCATTTATCTGGAAGCTCCTTACGAAGTTAAAATTGCGGAACGGAAAAGAGAGAATGATTTTATCCTCTTCGCATTGAAAATAATTAAGACCCATAATCCGTCTCTCAGTGATTCTCAAGTTAAGGAAATTGATACTTGGTACTACTGACGATCTTGGAGAATCATGGTTGTTTATCAATAAAGATTATCAGTTTGAGAATCCGGCAAAACCGTATATGGAAAATATTCCTACGAAAGTTG
>JALTID010000013.1 GCA_027004335.1 bacterium | reverse complement strand
GGAAAAAGGTATAGAATATTCTGACATGAAAGATTTACTATCGAAAGAGGAAATAGGAAAAATATTTGAAGAGGCTGTTCAGGAGGTTAATAGCACTCTTCCAAGATATTCAACAATTAAAAAATTTGAGCTTATACCCTTTCCTCTCACTCCTGAAAGTGGAGAATTAACACCAACACTTAAAGTTAAAAGAAGAGTTATTGATGAGAAGTACAAAGATTTAATTGACAAAATGTATAGTTAAATAAAAAGGGCGGCTTACGCCGCCCTTTAGATTATTCCTCCTTAACAGCTTCCCAGACAAGCTCAGAAATATCTTTGACTGCGATCTCTTCCTCTTTGTTTCTGTATTTCATTCCGTCTTCAAGCATAGTTAAACAAAATGGACAAGCAACTGCAACAGCATCAACTCCTTTACCAATTATCTCATCAGCTCGGTTATAATTAATTCTCTCACCTGTTTCCTCATACCACATTTTACCACCTCCACCTCCGCAGCAGAAAGAATTATTCCTGTTCCTATCAAGCTCTATAAAATGATTATTAGCAATACTGCTTACAACCGCCCTTGGAGCATCATACTCCCCATTGTGTCTTCCAAGATAACATGGATCATGATAAGTAATTTTAGATAGATCCAATCCCCTGGGGTTAATTCTTCCTTCAGCAATTAATTTAGCTAATAATTGAGAATGATGCATTACTTCGAAGTTACCACCGAATTCTGGATATTCATTTTTAAAAGTATTATACCCATGAGGACATGTAACAAGTATCTTTTTAATACCATACTGATTAAACAAGTCTATATTCTGAAATACAAGTTCCTGAAAGAGAGCTTCATCTCCCAATCTTCTTGCACTATCACCACAACATCGTTCCTCTGAACCTAAAACAGCATAATTTACACCAGCTTTATTCAATATCTGGACAAACGCTCTTGCAATCTTTATATTTCTTGGATCATAAGAAGGAGAACATCCAACCCAGTAGAGATATTCAGGATTAGGATTATCTTTTATGGTGGGAACCTCAAGATCCTTTGCCCACGCCAATCTTTCAGAAGGACTGAGTCCATAGGGATTACCAGTGTTTCTAAACCTATTGAGAGCGTTCTTTGCATTTGGATCAATCTTCATCTGATCAACAAGGCTTCTTCTCATCATCATTAACAGATCATATTGCCTGATCATCACAGGACATTTCTCTATACATGCCCCACAGGTTGTACAATCCCAGATTTCTTCTTCTGAAATAGTCGTTCCTATGAAGGTTTCATCTCTCTGTTTTGAATGCAACTGCCCACTAAGCTTTAAAATCACATCTCTTGGGTTAAGAGCTTTATTCGTATTCCATGCGGGACATGCCTCGGTACATCTTCCACATCTTGTACAGGCATCCAGCATTACCAGATCTCTCACTTCAATATCAGCAAAAACATCTATTCCCGATTTAAAATTTTCCATTTCCTCATCGCTTGCTTCCATTAACTCCATTAGATTAAAAGTTGTCGGAAGCTTTGCCGATGGCTTATTTTTCTTTATAAGAAGATACGCAGGAGAAACAAAAATATGGGTTAATTTCGTAAACGGAATTAGAGCAATAAACCCCAGAGCCATCCATGAATGCAAATCCCATGTAAGCCTATGAATTGTTCTCAAAGTTGAGTCACTCATTCCTCCATAAATGCCACTCAACCAGTATCCAATAAAAGACCACTTTGCCCACTCAGGATGAGTTATATGTATCCTTATACTTTCTAAAATAAAACCTGTTAAAGGAATCAAGAAGAAAAGGAGAAGAATTACCGCATCATCCCATTTGTTCATCAATCTCTTATTTTTCTGTATATATCTCCGATAGGCAGCAATAAGTACGCCAATAATTAACAAGATGCCAAATATTTCAAGGAAGAAAGATACAAGAAGATAAAAGATTCCCTTATAAATGTGAATCCCCATATCCATGTGGACAGCAACAATAACTGTTCCAATAGTAAGAATTGTCATTCCCCAAAAAATGAAGAGATGCATTGTTCCTGTAAGAGCTTCCCTCAAAATTCTGAGTTGAATTATTCCATAACTAAAGAAATCCTTTATGTTTTGGGGATAAAGATCCTTAGACAACAACCCTTTCTCTGTAGCTTTTCCTACCATCCAATCTCTGTACTTAAGATAAAAACCATATAAGAAGAAAGCAAGAGCAACAAACATTAAAATATAATGAAGGGTAAGATCAAAATGAGGAACATTCCACGGAACCGGTCTTGTAGGTATGTTATTAGGATTAACCATTTCCAAACCTCCATCTTTGTATACATTATACAGTATACCAGCCTCATTATACTAAAAACAAATTGTAGATGCAAACAGAATGGGGAAAAATTAAGCATAAACACCAGACACTATTGGGGCGTGAAGATCTCCGGTAATTACCCTTCTGCACGATATTTTTAAAATCTTGATCCTCAGAAACATAAAAAATCAAATTTATTCCGCTATCATTTCCACTGTCTACTACTCTTGGCCACAGGATCACACTTTTAGAAGTGGGATCTCCAGAGGCAACCCCCTGAGGGAAGGAATAGGAATACCTCTTTATGGAGCTACAACTGGCAAGGAGCATAATAAAGAAAATAAGTAAGAGTATAAAACAGTTTCTCATGCCACTATCTTAATTTTCTAAATCCTATCACTTTTTACCTGGAACATCAATACAGTCCCCTTATTCTGGTTAAGACATATTCCCCACCCAAGATATCAAGATATAGAGTATTATTCACATTAATTATTTCTTTTTCTACATCTTCTTTGTTATAAAAATAGAGATTTGCTTTTAACTTATTAAGTTTCTTTAGAGAAAGATGGAAAAGAACCGGAAAGGCGCTTTTTTCACATTATAAGGTATAGATGATAAAAAAGGGGAGGTGCTCCATGAAAAGCAAGTTCTTTTTATTACTTATTATTCCTGTGTTTTTTGCGTCTTTGTTGAGCAGGACAGGATGTGGCCTTTCGGAATCTTCTGAGGAAAACAACGAAAATAACACCAACAACGAGAATCAGTCACCGCTACAACTTTTTGATACTAGCATAGTTCCTAATTCTCAGAGCGGCTCAACCTGGATCTACGGTAAGGTGAAAAATACCGATGCAAGTGATACCTTTGTGTTTGTTAAGGTAACCTGTGATGTTTACGGTTCAGGCAGTAATTTGATCAAAAATGTGGATACATATGTGGTTGGTGATGTGATGATGTTGAATTCAATTAATACTAATACAAACACTTCCCTTAAACCTCAGCATGTGGGTTTTTAAGAGTTTTCCTGTGAAGTTCTGATAAATACAAGAATTGTCAGACTTGCTAATATTCCCGTTGCGGCACCGAAAAGAAATGGGGCGGATATATTGATCTTCTCCCAGAGGACTCCTGCCAGCAATGAGGCTGGCAGGAGTCCGATCCCCTCAATTGTGGCATAGAGCCCAAGGGTTGTGGCTTTTTTGTCAGGGGGAGAGAGTTCTGAGACAAAGGCTCTTGCCACTCCGCCAGTTGTACCTGTGTAGATTCCGTAAACTGCCATTGCAAGCCATATCAGCTGAGGCCAGAGAGCTATTATCAGGTATGTCAGGCTATACATTATAAATCCTGTTACCAACAGCGGTTTCCTTCCAGTTCTATCCGAGAGTTTCCCCGCTGGATATGAGACAATAGTTTCTACAACATTAAAGAGTAAGTAAAGCAAAATCAACTCCGACATTGAAAAGGAAAGATCCTTCTGGATTGCCCTCAGGAAAATGAACTGATTTGATGAATTCCCCAAGGTAAAAAGAAAGAGAGCTGTGAGAAATATTTTTAAATTTGCATCCAGCTCCTTCCATGTTTTGAAATCCAGTTTCCCACCTTGTTTCTTTTTCTCACCAGTTTCTGTTGAGAAAAAGAGTATTATTACTCCTGCAAGGGCGGGAACAAGGCTGATGAAAATTATTTTTTTAAGAAGGGTGACGGTGTTGTTCTCTGGAGAGTTTAGAACAAAAGTAACAAGAAAATATGCAGTTAGTACTCCTGTAACTGCCCCTGCAGTATCCAGAGTTCTGTGGATACCATAAGCAGCCCCTCTGATATTTCCATCGGTGGATTCTGCTATCATCGCATCACGAGGAGCTCCTCTTATCCCTTTTCCTGTGCGATCTATTGCTCTTCCCAGCAAGATGATGGGCCAGGAGCCTGCAATATAGAGAAAAAATTTACCTATGAGAGATAGTGTGTAGCCTGAGATCGCTACTGGTTTTCTCCTACCTATTCTGTCTGCTATGCTTCCAGATACCACTTTGAGAAGAGAAGCAAGGGATTCAGCAATTCCTTCAATGAGACCTATTACCTCAGCTCCTCCCCCCATTGCTTTGATATAAACCGATATAAGGGGATAGAGCATTTCTGTGCTAACATCTGTAAAAAAAGATGTGAAACCTGTTATCCAGACATTACGATGAAATTTTTTCATTCGTTATTCCAGATCATAGAGGAAGGAAAGCCGCGTATCTATGAATTTTTTTAGAATATCCTCCACCTTTCTGGCTGTTTCAAGGAGAAGCAGTTTTTGCACAAGCTCTCTTGATTCTTTAACGCTCAGGGCTCTTATGACTTTTTTTACTTTCAAAATAGAGTGGGGGATCATGCTGAGATTCCTGTATCCCATTCCTATCAGGATTGGAGCAAATTTTGGATCCCCTGCCATTTCACCACATATGCTTACCTCTATCCCTGCTTTTCTGGCATTTTCTGCAATCAAATTGAGAATACGGATTACTGCAGGATGAAGTGGTTCAAAAAGATGCTCTACATGCTCGTTGGTTCTGTCCACGGCGAGGGTATACTGAACAAGGTCATTGGTCCCCACGCTGAAGAAATCCACCTCTTTTGCAAGGAGATCAGAGACAAATGCTGCAGAAGGTATTTCAATCATGGCACCAATTGGAGTTTTTTCATTAAATGATACATTCTTTTCCCGGAATTCTCTTTTTATTTCATTTATTATTTTTCTCACCTTTCTCACTTCCCATACTCCTGAGACCATGGGTAGCATAATCCGAATATTCCCATAGGTGCTTGCTCTCAAAATCGCTTTCAATTGTGTTTTAAAAATTTCCTTTTCCCGGAGAGCCAGTCTGACTCCTCTCAAACCAAGGGCGGGATTATCTTCCTGATAGATAGGAAATGGAGTTTTCTTATCAGCTCCTAAATCAAATGTTCTTATCGTCACGGGGAATGGATCGATCCTCTCAACTACTTTCTTATATATCTGAAACTGCTCCTCCTCTGAGGGGGGAGATTCTCTGTTTAGAAAAAGAAACTCCGTTCTGAAGAGACCAATTCCAACAGCCTTATGGGTGAGAACTGCAGAGATTTCCTCAATAATCTCAACATTTGCCAGCAGTGCTATTTCAGTTTTGTCTTTTGTAACCGGGGCAAGGT
>JALTID010000012.1 GCA_027004335.1 bacterium | reverse complement strand
TCAGACAGATATTTCATCACTTCAGGATCACTTTTAAGTTCGCTCTTGAGATCCCTATTTTTATCCTGCCATACATCCATTGCATGTTTTTGAACAAGCTCATAAGCATCTTTTCTAACGAGCCCCTTTTCCATAAGAGCAAGCATAACCCTCTGAGAAAAAAACAACCCGCGGGTAAGGTTCAGGTTTTCCATCATCTTCTCAGGATAGACGAGAAGTTTATCAAGCACAGTTCCAAGCCTGTGGAGGAGAAAATCCAGAAGCACTGTGGCATCCGGTGCGATCATTCTCTCCACAGAGGAATGACTTATATCTCTCTCGTGCCAAAGGGCAACATTTTCCAGAGCTGGAGTTAAATATCCCCTTATAGTCCTTGCAAGTCCACACATATTTTCAGATAAAATGGGGTTCCTCTTGTGGGGCATCGCTGAAGAGCCTTTCTGACCAGGGGAAAAGTACTCCTCTGCCTCTCTTACCTCTGTTCTCTGGAGATGCCTTATCTCCACTGCTATTCTCTCAGCAGATGAGGCAATCAAAGCAAGAGCCGCAAAAAACTCAGCATGCCTGTCTCTTGGTACCACCTGAGTGGAGACAGGCTCGGGCTTCAGTCCTAACTTCTCAAGGGCGTATTCTTCCACCTGCGGCTCAACATCGGCAAATGTACCCACAGCTCCGGAAATCTTACCGTAAGAAATATTTTCAATGGCATTTTCAAGTCGTTTTCTTGCTCTTTTAAATTCGGTGTACCAGGAAGCTATTTTAAAACCAAAGGTTATCGGTTCCGCATGAATCCCGTGAGTTCTGCCTATCATAACAGTGTCTTTAAATTCATATGCCCTTCTTTTAAGAGTATCAAGAACCCTATCTATCTCTTTCAAAATAATTTCTCCAGCCTGTTTTAACTGAAGGGCAAAAGCTGTATCAAGGAGATCTGAACTGGTTAATCCAATATGAAGATACTGCGCATCCTCTCCAATATATTCAGAGACATTTTCAATAAAGGCGATTACATCGTGCTTGGTAACCTGCTCTATCTCCAGGATCCTCTGAACCTCAAATGAGGCATTTTTTTTTATTCTTTCCACAGCTTCGGGGGGGACTCTCCCCAATTTTGACCACGCTTCGCAAACAGCTATCTCAATTTCAAGCCATAATTTAAACTTATTCTCGTCGCTCCAGATGTGGGCAATCTCATCTCTCGTATAACGGGGAATCATAAAATCACCTCCTTGAAAGCAGGTAATATTCTAACACGGAGGGGAAAAATTATCAAAGGAGAATTACCTAACCAACAGCGGGACAAAAAAATCTTTCCTTTTATTTTTTAGATACCAATACCCTAAGAGATAAAAGAGGAACATGATGAAAGATTTCAATTGCAAATTATTTGCATTTAGTATATTATTAAAAGAAAATTTTTTCAGGAGGTACTAAATGAAAAAGAAGGTTCTCATCTCATTACTTTTACTTATTTTTATCTTTGTGGCTGCTGGATGTGAAAAAACCACTACCTCAGAAAAAGGAAGTAGTAACCAGGTCGCCCCTCAAGCTCCACTTGATACACAGCTCATTAAAAAAGTGGCAGAGGATTTTGTGATAAAAATGGCAAGGGGTAACAAAAATGCTGAGATCAAGGTCCTTAAAGTTTCTTCCTCGGTAATTCCCGGAGTAGCAAAAGCGAGAGTAGAGTGGAAACAAGCTGGATATGGGAAGAGATTCAATCTGTACATCACCAACGATGGTAAATACATTTTTATGGGTCCCATTGTCCCCACACATGGAAGCCTTGCCTCCATCCAGAACGAGGAAGAAGACTTCGTGGATGAAAGTATGATAAACACCAAAGATGCTCCAACTATTGGACCGAAAAATGCTCCTGTTCGAATAGTGGAATTTGCTGATTTTGAGTGCCCTTATTGTGGCAAAATGTACAACATAATGAGAACGGTCATGCAGAATTATCAGGGTAAGATAAGATTCACATTCAAAAACTTTCCTCTGGTTCAGATCCACCCATGGGCTATGGATGCTGCAAAAGCCGCTCAGTGCGCATACGATCAGAAGAAAAACGCTTTCTGGGAGTTCTACAATTATTTTTATACCCATCAGCAAAAACTTACAAAGAAAAGTATAGAGACAAAATCCCTTGAAGTAGCCAAGAAAGCAGGATTGAACCTAAATAAGTTTAAGAAATGCCTTAAGAGCAAAAAGGTAAAGGGGGAAATTGAAGATTCTGCTAAAAATGCTTTAAGACTCCAAGTAAGATCCACACCAACTCTTTTTATAAATGGAAGATATATACCAGGAGCTCTTCCAGAAGCACAGCTAAAAAGCATAATAGAGCAGGAACTTTCCAAAAAGTAAATAAAGCGGGGCAGAGCCCCGCTTCATTCTCACTCTCTTAATCAAATTTTTCTTCATACAAAGAATCGAGGAGATGCTGATACTCCTTGAGAATTACTTTCCTTTTCATCTTCAGTGAAGGAGTCAATTCCCCAGTTTCTATTGTAAAATCCTCTGGGAGAATGACATACTTTTTAATAGTTTCATAAGAAGCAAGTTGTTTATTTCTCCCCATGATTTCTTCCTTGATAAGCTGGTCAATCTGGGGATCCTTTGCAAGATCCTCAAGTTTTTCATACTGGATTCCATGGGAATCAGCATACTCCTTTACCTGTTCATAATCCAAGGTAATGAGAGCAGTTAAATATTTCCTCTTATCTCCATATACAAAGCATTGACTTACATAGGGAGAAGTTTTCATAAGATTCTCAATATACTGCGGAGCAATATTCTTACCACCAGCTGTAACAATAATATCCTTCTTCCTGTCGGTAATTCTCAAAAAACCTTCCTCATCAAATTCTCCAATATCACCTGAGTGAAACCACCCTTCATCATCAAGAGCTTCTCTTGTTTCTTCTGGATTTTTATAGTAACCTGTCATAACTCCAGGTCCCCGGATGAGAATCTCACCATCATCGGCAATTTTTTCTTCTGTCCCTGGAAGAACCGGGCCAACAGTTCCAAATTTATATTTATCGGGTCTGTTCACATTAGCTGGAGCTGTTGTCTCAGTTAATCCATAACCTTCCAGGATCAAGACATCAGCTGCATGAAAAAACTCAGCAATATCCTTTGAAAGAGGTGCACCACCTGAAACAAAGAATCTGATCCTGCCCCCAAAGAGATCATGTATTTTGTTCAATACCAGCTTATATGCAAGTCTGTACTCCAGCTGAAGAGTAGCCGGAAGGGGTTCCTGTTTCTGTTTAAATTCACTGACCTTCCGTCCTACATCCATTGTCCAGTTAAAAAGAGCTCTTTTAACAGGACTTGCACTCTCAAGTCCAACCTGGATCTTTGTGTAGATCTTTTCATAAATTCTCGGCACACTTACAACAAAAGTTGGCTTAGCATTCTGCATATCCTCAAGGAGGGTATCAATCCCTCTGGAAAAACTCGTACAAATCTTCGCAAAAATAATTGAATATTGAACAGCTCTCCCAAGAATATGGGCATATGGAAGCCAAGCAAAGTTTTCATCGTTGTCGGGATCAAAATTTACAATCCTGTTTATCGCAGCTCCAATATAAATGAAATTTCTGTGGGGAAGCATAACCCCCTTGGGCACTCCAGTAGTCCCCGAGGTATAAACAATTGATGCAAGATCCATCTGCTCAAGGGACTCTGCAATTTTGTAGAACTGCTCATCATTATCCTGAGCCTTCCCAAACTCAATAAGTTCATCAAATCCCATTATCATCTCTCCTGCACCAGCGGGGACCTCATTACTAAAAACGATTATTTTTTGCAACCTCGGCAACTCATCTTTAATCGCAAGAATTTTCTCCAATTGTAGCTTATTTTCCACAAAAATAAATTTTGATTCAGAATGATCAACTATGTAGTGGCACTCTCTTGCAGTGTTTGACTGATAAATCGGTACAGTAACACCACCTCCCATAATAATGGCAAGATCAGTTATAACCCATTTATAATTAGTTGCAGAGAGAATGTTAACTTTATCCCCTTTTTCCATGCCCAGAGCTATTAATCCCTTGGCAATAGCCTTTGACATCCCAAACCACTGGTTCCAGGAAACGGGAACCCATTCCCCGTTACTGAGGTATTTCAAACCAGGCCTATCACCCCTTTCATCTACAGCAGCTTTAAACATCTCATAAATACTCCTATAAGGTACGAGATTTTCCTGAACCATAATCATTCCTCCGCAGTTTTTGATTATTATATCCTTTGAAAAAACAATTTACAATAGTTACAATAAAGGAAAAATTGGAGGCAGTGATGGAAAAGCTCTTTTATCCTGACAGTATCGTGGTGTTTGGAGTTTCTCCTCGTGAAAACAACTTAGGAAAAATCATTGTAGGGAATCTTTTAAGGTTTGAATATCCAGGAAAAATCTATATGTATTCCCCCCGTGGAGGAGTAATATTTGGACAGCAGATTATAAGTAACCTTGAAGACATACCTCCTGGTATTGACCTTGGAGTAATCATCACACCAGCCCTTACAGTACCTCAAATTTTAGAAACTTGTGGAAAGAAGGGAATTAGAAGGGTAGTAATTGAAACAGCCGGATTCGGGGAATTTTCTGAAGAACGAATCTCTCTTGAAACTGAACTAAACGAAATAGCGAGAAAATATGATATCAGGTTTGTTGGACCTAATGGTCTTGGCATTATAAATCTTGAAAAAGGTATGGTTCTCCCATTTTCTTACTTCTTCCCCCAAAGAGCTAAGATAGGATCTGTCTCAATTCTCTCTCAGAGTGGAGGAATCGGGCTTTCCTATATTGATCTCCTCTCATTTGAAAACCTTGGGGTAAATAAATTTGTAAGCCTGGGTAATAAAACAAATATGGACGAGACAGATTTTCTTGAATATCTAAACGCAGATCCAAGTACAAAAATAATAGCGATATACCTTGAAGGTATAAAAGATGGAAAAAAATTTGTAGCGGTGGGCAAGCATGTAAATAAACCTGTGATAGTTCACAAAGCAAATATTGGAAAATTAAGTGAAAATATAGCAAGATCCCATACAGCTTCTCTTTCAGTAGATGACAAGGTTGTAGATTCGGTTCTAAAACAGCTCGGCTTTGTCAGGGTCCATACACTCAACAATATGGTAAATGCTGCAAAAGTGTTTTCCCTGCCTCCCATGAAGGGCAACAAGATTGCAATTATTTCAAGATCAGGAGGACACGCAGTTGTTGCTGCTGATGCTGTGGAAAGATATGGTTTTCAACTTGCAAAATTTTCAGATAACTTTTTGAAAGAGATACAAAAACATTTCAGGGCAAATGTGATAAGGCCCACCAACCCTCTTGACTTAGGAGATATGTTTGACTTCAACCTCTATACAGCAATCATTGAACAAACTCTGAAAGAAACAAATATTGACGCACTTGTATTTTTACATATCTATTCTTCAACTCAGGCAGGTATTTCCGGGCC
>JALTID010000011.1 GCA_027004335.1 bacterium | reverse complement strand
ATATTCATCCTACTGCACATTTTTCCAGAAAAATTTGCACTATACTGCACAAAATGCTAAAATTTAAAAAATTAAAGGAATGTTAACATGATCAGAGAGGATTTATTAAGAGAGATTATTTTAGATCAACAGGCATTGATTAAACCATCTCCCGAGTATGTTGAAAGGGAAGCTATCAAAAAAGTTTCTCCTTTGCTCAGGTTAAAACACATAACAGTAATTACGGGACCAAGAAGGGCAGGGAAATCTGTTTTTCTTTCCCAGATAATAAACAAATTTTATGGTCTTGATGAAGTTTTTTATTTGAATCTGGATGATGAAAGATTATTCTCCCTTACTGTAGAAGATATGCAAACTGTAATGGATACTTTCAAATATCTTTTTGGAAGGAAAGGGGTTATTTTTTTAGATGAGATCCAGAACTTGGAAGGCTGGGAAAGGTTTATCTCAAGGTTGTATAATGAGGGATATAAAATTTTTATCACAGGTTCCAATGCAAAGCTTCTCTCTTCTGAGCTCTCTACCCATCTTACAGGGAGGTATATGGAAATTGAAATTTTTCCCTTCTCCTTCAGAGAATTTCTTAATTTTCATCATGTTAGAATAATTGATAAAAAGGAGCTGTACAAGAGTGATGTGAAAGTGAAGGTGAGGAAGCTCTTTGACGACTTCCTGCAGATTGGTGGTTTCCCTGAAGCTGTCAAATACAAAGAACCTGAAATATTACGAACATTGTTCTCAGATGTAATCACAAAAGATGTAGTTTTAAGGTACAATATTAGAGAAGTAAAAACTATAAAGGAAATTGCCCATTTTCTTCTAATAAATTCAGCCAATGAATTTTCTTACAACAGGATAAAAAATATTTACTCTCTAGGGAGTATTCATACTGTTAAAAATTATATTGGTTATCTTTCTTCAACTTACCTCTTCTTTGAACTGCCCAGATTTTCTTTTTCCCTGAAAGAAATGCAAACAAAGGTTAAAAAAATCTACTCTATCGATAATGGCTTCATAACTTCCCTTTCCATAGGAGCATCAAGGGATATAGGTAAATTGTACGAAAACCTTGTTTTTACAGAACTAAGAAGACAGAAGAAGGAAATTTTCTACTACAAGGACAAGAATAATAAAGAGGTGGATTTTATAGTTAAAGAGGGTTCAGAGGTGAAGGAGTGCATTCAGGTATGTTATGATGTAAGTGATCAAGAGACCTTGAAAAGAGAAATATCTTCGCTACTATCATGTCTTGAAAAATTCAATCTAAAAAAAGGCTTGATTTTAACTGAGAATGTGGAAGATGTTCAGGAAGTGAAGGGGAAAAGGATTCTGTTTTTGCCGGCATACAGGTGGGTGGTGGAGAGAAAACTATAATCCAACAACTGCAAAAAGATATGCAGGGATCTTGGGATACCTGAACCGGAGGGGTTTTAAATGATAGTAAGGTCGGTCTGGGGATTTGCATAACAGAATAATCAGTAGGTAAGATTATTTTTGAGGGAGAGCGGTTCCTTGAAAACCTCTATCTCTGAGAATAGAATAAGAGGAGAGGAGGTTTATGAAAATGGAAAAATCCCCAAACAGCATAATAAAGACTAATCATTTGGCAACAGAAAGTAAAAATGTTTGAACCCAGATTTCAATATACTGATAGCATTGTAAATAACCTGATTGAAATCACCTCTGCCAGAGAAATAATCTTGAATGCTTATCTTGTGCCCAAATGGGAAGTCTCACTCAGGAG
>JALTID010000010.1 GCA_027004335.1 bacterium | reverse complement strand
CATCCATAAAGCGTGTTCAATCCCTTAAGAATTGCTGCTGCGTCACTGCTACCTCCTCCAAGTCCTGCGCCAGGTGGTATATTTTTTTTTACCATTATGGTAACTCCACCCTTTTCACCAAGTTTTTCAAAAAAAAGTGAAGCCGCTTTAAAAATAGTAGTTTCCTCAGGTGAGATATTAAGAGGAGGAAAAAGACTCACTTTTATCACTCTCTTCTTCAATTTACCAATGGAAACTTTATCGTACAATGAAACAGGAACAAAAAGAGATTGAAGAAGATGATAACCGTTCTTATCTCGCCCTACAACTTTCAAAAATAAATTTAATTTAGCAGGAGTAAGAAGATAAATTTCAAATTTTGTTCTCAATGTCTGTTCCAGATTGGTGAATTATTATCCTTTTATTATCAACAGTTATGAACCCACTCTGGGCAAAATCTCTTAAGACTCTGGAGACAGTCTCCCTGCTGGCACCTACCATGCTAGCAATATCTTTGTGCTTTAACCTTTTTTCAATGACAATCTCACCATTTATTTTTTTACCCTCTTTCTCTGCAAGATCAAGAAGGAGCCTCGCCACTCTGCCGTAAACATCCATGAGAATAAGACTTCCTATTTTTCTATCTGCTTCCCGTAAGCGTCTGCTCAATTCTGTTAGAATTTTCAGGGCAATCTCGGGATGATTTCTTATCAGATCAAGAAAATCTCTTCTTTTTAAAACGATAAGTTCAGAATCTTCAAGAGCAACAACAGAGGCAGATCTGGGCATCCCATCAAGAAGGGACATCTCCCCAAAAAAATCACTTGTCCCAAGAGTGGATAGAAGAACTTCCTTTCCATCTTTACTGAAAAGAACCACTTTTACTCTTCCGCCGGCAATCATATAGAGAGAATCACCAGGATCAAACTGGTAAAGAATTATCTCATCTTTTGAAAATTTCTTAGTCATTACTATTTTCTCAATATCAGTTAGTTCTTCATCATCAAGGTCAGCAAAAAGAGGAAAAGATTTTAAAACATCTCTAACCATTTAATCCTTCCTTATCCCGAATTCTTCATAAAATATTTTTGCATGGTTATACTGGGTGCGTGGGGATTTTTCTTCTTCCGGGTAACCTATAGGGATGAGATTTAAAACACGCCATTTTCCAGGAACATTTAATATTTTCTTTGCAACAAGTTCATCGTTAGGGCTGCCATAGGAAACCCCCCTTATATCCACCCAAACTGCTCCAAGACCAAGAGCATGAACAGTGAGTAAAATATTCTCAGTCGCTGCACTGCAACCTTCAATCCACTTTTCATCAGCTTCATTACCTACAACAGAAATAACCACAGGTGCCTCCGCACACATTCGCGCATATCTGTGAATACCTGCAAGCTGCTTTCGTTGTTTCTCAGTTTTTACCACAATAAAAGCCCATGGTTGCCTGTTCCAGGCAGAAGGAGCAGCCATCGCAGCTTTAAGAATCAGTTCAATATACTCATCAGGAACAGGGGCCTTTTTAAATTTTCTTACACTTCTTCTTCCAAAAATTACACTTTCTACAAATTCTCTTCCCTCCATCTTAAATTTATTTTATAACAACTCATGGGAAATTTCAAAGAAGGATCTAACCTAATGTTGTATATTCCCTTCCTCTGGTGTAAAATAATAAAAAAAGGGAAAATAACTTGAAAAGAGGGTTTCTTTTTCTGGTGATTTTTCTTATGTTTGTTCCTTTCTCCTCCCTCCACGCAGAAAGGAGCATATTTAAAGTTAAGAAAGAAGCTGTAAATGTGAGGGCAAAGCCATCACTAAAGAGTCAGGTGATCGGACAGCTATCAGAAGGAGACTACATTTTTACTGAGAAAGAAAAAATTGTAAACGGTTGGGTCCCCGTTAAAATTGGAAATGGTGCTAAAGGATATGTTAAGACCCTTACATTGGAAGATGTTACTCCCCATGGCCTCAAAGAAACTCTTAGCTTTTATTTTAACTATTTTATAGAAAAATATTTTCTTACCACATTTTTTCTCCTGATAGTTTTAGGCATAATTTTAGGATTTACGAAAGTCGTTGTGGTCTTCAGAGATTATAGAGATGTAACAGTAAATGCATCCTTGATCCTGTTTCCCTTTATCGCTCTTTTAGCAGGTGGTCATATTCTCATATACTTCAATTCAAACCTACTTTACAAGGCATACTTTGTCATTGTAGCTCTTGTAGAGTTAGGTATGCTTATCTGGATAATTATAAACACATATAGGGATAACGGTTCAATAGTCAAAACACTCCTTGCCCTCATTACCAAGATCCCCCTAACAACCCTCTTCGCTCTTGCCGTCTTAGAGGTGTTTTCACCCGGCGAAAAAGGGAAAAAGAGGGATAAAACAGATGCAATTGCGATTCTCCTTCTGATATTACCTCTTATCTATGGTCTTGTTAGACACAGAGTGTGGAAATACAGCGGGGAAGTAGAGGAAGAGATGAAAGAACTATCCCCGGAGGAGCTTGTAAAAACTATTAAGCCTAAAGTTTGACAGGTAAGACAAGTATGACTATAATTTATTCTAACCATCTCAGGCGGAGGTGAAGATGGTTTTTCTATTCCGGCTGATTTTTGTGATTTTTCTGGGTAACCTCTTAGATGGTGTGGTAAAATTATTCGTTACGGGGGAAAAACTTTATAGGAAACTCATTCTCCAGCAGGAAGTTCCGGAAGATATTGAGGATTAAAACTGAACTAAATGTATGATTCCTCAGAAATATTTTCTTCCAACACAATATTTCAGATAAAAGAAGCCATAGAAGAAAATGATCTGAACGAGGTTCTCTTCCTCGGATTCCTTGATGAAAGTGGTAAAGTTAGTTCTATTGAAATATTAACTCGGGGAAACATTCACTCAACTCCTGCCATTCTTAACATTGAAGGACCTAATGTGGTAGTCATTCACAACCACCCATCCGGGGACCTTACCCCATCGGACGCAGATATAAGTGTTGCAGGGTTTCTGGGAAATAATCTTGTAGGCTTTTATATCATTGACAATAATGTGAAAAAAGTCAATGTCGTTGTCAGGCCTGTATTTAAAGAAGTGACACCAATTAACGCAGAAAAATTAATTGAATACCTTACCCCTGCAAGTAGCAGGTCCCTCTCTTCTCAGATTGAGGAAAGAGAATCACAGAAAATTATGCTTACAAAAGTTGTTGAGGCATTCAACGAAAACAAAATAGCACTTATTGAAGCAGGAACAGGTACAGGTAAAACATGGGCTTACCTTATTCCATCTATGGAATGGTCGGAAAAAAACACTGAAAAAATTATACTTTCAACATACACAATAAACCTTCAGGAACAGATAATATCAGATTTTCATTCCCTCAACAAAAAAATTAAGAATGGAACGCTTAAGATTTCAATATTGAAGGGAAGAGGAAACTACTTATGTAAACTGAGACTGGAAAAAATAGTTGCTTCGTCCTCACTGTTATTACCTGAAAACAGTAAAAAAGAACACTTAAAAGTATTAAAGCAGTGGGCAGAGCATACTACATCAGGAACCCGCTCGGATCTCACCACTTCTGTCCCGGACGAACTCTGGGAAGAAGTAGCAGCTACAGGGGATACCTGCATAGGCAACAGATGTAAGTACTACCCTGATGAGTGTTTTTACTTTAAAAGCAGAAAGAGGAGCCTCACCAGTAATATTATCGTGGTCAATCACCATCTCACATTTGCAGACTATTTTTTGAAAAAACAGATGGGAGATAATTCTGTCATACCTGAATATCAGAGGATAATCTTTGACGAGGGGCACCATCTTGAAGAAGCATTTAGATCTCAGTTAGAAAGGAGTTTTTCGCTGGCGGGCCTAAAAAGAATCGCCGGAAGATTATACCGTACCAAAGGAAAAAAGAAAAAGAGAAATTTAGGACTTATTCCCATCATCTCTGATAAAATTTCACCCGGGCTCGTCTCAGATACGACAATACTCATCTCAAAACTCATTTCAGCAGGTGAAAGTTTTTTCAAAAAAATCTTTGAGAACATTGAATTTGAAGAAGAATCAGTTGTCATACCCATGGAAGAGCTCCAGTACAAAGTAAAAAATTTTTCCAGCATTTATCCCCAGATAGCTTATCTAACAGAAATTCTAAGCAAAAGTGCAGAAAAATTAATAAGAATCTCTGATCAGCTAAAAAAAGTGGATGAACTTACATCAAAAGAGATAAAAGCGAAGGCATCAAGATTTTTAGAATATTCATCAGTCCTGAAAGACTTTTTCTCCGGTGAAGACATGAATCTCCTATGTGTGCTGGAAGCCTCTAAAAGAAAGGGAGAAAATGGGATCAAGTTCAAAATCCAACCCGTTGATGTAAGTGAAGAACTCAATCAGTTTTACGCAGGCAAAAAAAGTGTAATCATCACTTCTGCAACACTTTCCGTCAATAGTGACTTCTCATTTTTTAAAGATTGGGCAGGTCTGGAACAGTTTGATAATACTGTTGAAATAGTTCTTCCCTCACCATTTGACTACGAAAAACAGATGGAAATTTTTGTCCCCTCCGATATCCCAGAGGTTGATAAAGCGGGGTTCTCCGTAGAAGCTTCTGAATTTGCAAAGGAAATTATAAGAATCTCTCACGGGAGGACTTTTCTTCTTTTTACTTCATATTCCATGTTGAACAGTTTTTATTCAAAAATCTTCCATGAGCTTGATAATGAAAACTTCCTTCTCCTCAAACAGGGGCAATTTGCAAGGAAAAAGCTTCTGGAGATATTCAAGAAAGGAGAGAAGGCTGTTCTTTTTGGTACAGACAGTTTCTGGGAAGGAGTGGATGTTGCTGGAGAAAAATTATCAACTGTCATCATAACAAGACTTCCCTTTCCCGTGCCAACTGATCCTCTTTATCGTGCGAGGGCAAGACTAATAAGGAATAGGGGAGGAAATGAATTTAAAGAATACTCAATCCCCATTGCAGCACTGAAACTAAAGCAGGGAGCAGGAAGACTAATAAGGACCACAAAAGACAAAGGAGTAGTCATAATACTTGATAAGAGAATAATAACAAGAAGTTATGGTAGATTCCTTACGGAATCTCTCCAGAGTTCCAATATAATAAGTGGAAAATCTAAAGAAATTCTGATAAAAATAAGAGAATTTCTGGAGGAAAAAAATGAAGCTGGTCATATTTGACTTTGACGGAACTCTTGCAGATACCAATCGGGATATAGCCTACAATGTTAATTTACTAAGGAAGGAACTCGGGTATGGAGAAAAAACGATTGAAGAGATAACTTCTTATATCGGGGACGGGGTAAATAAGCTGCTGGAAAGAGCTCTTCCGGAATACCCCTCTCCGGAGAATCTTCGCAAAAAATTTCTGAGGGTATATGAAAAAAACCCGGTAAAATACACCCATCTTTATCCGGATGTAAGAACTACTCTTTCCGAATTGAAAAATAGAAACTATAATCTTGCCATTTTGACAAATAAGCCAGAGAGAATTGTAAACAAAATATTAAATTACTTCGGCCTTACTCACATTTTTTCATTTGTGGTAGGTGAAGATACTCTTCCTGTAAAAAAACCTGCCTCAGAAACTGCTGAATTTATTCTATCCTCCACAAATTCAACAAGAGAAAACACCTATATCGTGGGAGATGGTGTAAATGATATGATAGTAGCAAAACGGGCAGGAGTCCATTCCATACTGGTAGCTTATGGCTACGGAGATTCAGAAAAGATTGCAAAAGAATACCACCCTGAATTCGTAATAGATTCAATTTCTGAACTTTTAAGTATTCTTCCTCCCGTTGAATGATTCTGTTTAATTGATAATTTTCCCCCATTCTGGTAAATTATTTTAATCATGATAGTTAGCAAATTGAAGCCCTTCGAAGAAATTATCGAAGTACTTTCCATGTATGAAAATATCTTTCTGATGGGATGTGGAGAATGTGCCACAGCGGCTCATGCTGGCGGGGAAAAAGAAGTAATGGAGATGAAAAAACAGCTTGAAAAATCGGGAAAGAAAATTACCGGCTGGGTTGTCCCAAAAGAAACTTGCCATATTCCCCTTGTGAAGAAAGAATTAAGAATTCATAAAGAAGAAATTAAAGACACAGAGGCAATACTCGTTATGGCATGCGGCGCAGGGGTTCAGGCAGTAGCCAGTGCCACAGATATACCTGTATTTACCGCTGTTGATACCCTTTTCCTCGGGACAATTCAGAGATATGGTAGATTCACTGAATATTGCTCAATGTGTGGTCATTGCATACTAAACGAAACAGCGGGGATCTGCCCTGTAACAAGGTGTCCAAAGGGTCTTTTGAACGGACCATGCGGAGGAGTTCTGGAAAACGGCAATTGTGAAGTAAATCCAGAGATGAAATGCGTGTGGGTGGAAATCTATGAAAAGCTAAAAGAGAGAGGGCAACTTGCAAATTTCACCAAGTTGAGAGAACCAAGAGATTTTTCAAAATCATCCAAACCTTCTAAACTCTTTTTAAAGGGGCTATAAATGAGCTTGTTGAAAGATTATCTGAAGGGTGGAAAATTTGTAATCACTGCAGAGGCAGGTCCTCCAAAGGGGACAAGCAGTGAGAAATTAAAGCGCAGTGCAAATCTTTACAGAGGCAAAGCAGTAGCTGTTAATCTTACCGATAACCAGCGAGCCATTGTAAAAATGAGTCCTGTGGCTTCAGCATCTATTCTACTTCAGGGGGGGGTTGAACCAATTATGCAGCTAACCTGTAGAGACAGAAACCGTCTTGCCCTGCAGTCCGAACTTCTTGGAGCATATGCACTGGGAATAAGAAATGTTCTTGCCCTCACAGGTGACCATATCTCATCAGGGGATCATCCACAGGCAAAGCCAGTTTTTGATCTTGACTCATTCACTCTTATCTCAACCATAAAAAAATTGAATGAGGGACATGATTTTAATGATCATCCTCTGGACGGGAAGACAGATTATTTCATAGGAGGAGTCATCAACCCATGCTCGGCCAATATGGAACTGCAGCTTCTCAGGCTGGAAAAAAAAGTGAAAGCAGGAGTTCAGTTTATCCAGACACAGGCTGTATACGATGTTGATATTTTCCATAAATTTTATAAGGAAGCGAAAAAAATGAATACATACATCCTCGCAGGGATACTACTTCTGAAATCTGCAAAGATGGCAAGATTCCTTAATGCAAAGGTCCCAGGGGTAAGAGTTCCTGATCATCTAATTGAAATTCTGGATAGATCATACGACCCAGCAGAAGAGGGAATAAAAATAGTCAAAGACCTTATCTACTCCGTGGCAGAATTTGGAGATGGTGTTCACCTGATGTCTGTGGGTCAGGAAGAAAAACTTGCTCGCATATTGAAAGAAGTAATTGAAGAAAAACCCGGGATATATCAGCCACCAGAAGATTAGTCAGTAAAAAAAGCAGGCTCAAGTTTAAAATTGAATATCTTCTCTCCCTTTTCCAGAGGAAGAGTCACAATCTCATAAGCTTTTTCCTGAACAACTTTCTTTACCAGCATGTGGTTAAGGGTATGGCCAGATTTATAAGCAACAACTTTCCCGAATACAGGGGAACCAAGAAGGTAAAGATCACCGATAATATCCAGAATCTTATGCCTCACAAACTCATTTTCGTATCTTAGATCATCCTTATTGAGAATTCCAAAATCTCCTACCACCACAGCATTATCAAGGGAACCACCTAATGCGTATCCTTTTTTCCACAATCTTTTTACCTCAGATTCTGCAACAAAAGTTCGAGCCTTACTGATTTCCTCAATATATCTTCTGGTGGAAAACTCAAAAAGATAATTCTGTATTCCAATCACTCTGTGGGGAAAGAAAATTGTAAAATCAATCAACAACCTTGGGGCATCAACAGGTTCAACTCTCAGATACTTATCATCATCAGAAACTTCCACTCTCTTTGTGATTTTTATAAATTTCTTGGCAGCTTTCTGCTCCTTTATTCCCACATCCCTCCTGAGAAGATAGATGAAAGGTCTTGCACTTCCATCCATTATAGGAACTTCAGGAGAATCAAGTTCTACAATCAGATTATCCACACCCAGAGCATACAATGCAGAAAGAAAATGTTCCACTGTCTTGACCTGAATTCTTCCCACATTGAGAGTAGTGGCAAGAAAACCATCTCCAATATTATCCACATCAACCTTTATTTTCGGCTTACCAGAAAGATCATTTCTGACAAAAGTTATTCCACTGTTTGGTGGAGCAGGTTTAATATTCATACTGACTCTGTTTCCAGAATGTAGACCCTTCCCTAAAATACTTGTCTCTTCTCTGACAGTTCTCTGTTTAAGCAAGATTAACCCCTCACTTTTCCTTCCCTTTGTCCACTCTTTCTCTTAGCTCTTTTCCCGCTTTAAAAAAGGGTAACTTCTTTGGAGGGACCTGAATCTTTTTCCTCGTTTTGGGATTAATGCCCACATAAGAACCATACTCTCTTATTTCAAAGCTACCAAAACCCCTTATCTCTACTCTGTCACCGTTTTTCAAAGCCTCTTTAATAGAGCCAAAAAATGTGTCAACGACCCTTGCTGCTAATTTGCTATTCAACCCACTTTTCTCTGCAAGAATTTTTACAAGCTCGGATTTTTTCATACCCAGATACCTCCTATTTCCTTTTGATGTAAAAGTATATAAAATACCCTTTAATTGTCAAGTGTTAACCTCAAATTTTTATCTCACTCCTGCAGAAATCAGGTTTTTCCTCACCACTCCATCGGGCAGATACACCTTAAAATCTACCTTTTTTAGAGCTGGATTAATTTCTACATTCATGTAACTCGTCTCAGTTACGAGATTTATTTTTTTTACTTCAACTCTTACAAAAAAAGGGAAAAAAACTCCATTCACCTTTTTATACTTTTTAAAAAACTGTGAACCTATCACCTTACCATTTTTGGTCATAATTATTCTTAATGGCAAAAATTCCCCCGTTGTGATGTATAATTCTACCCCCGGGAAACTTGAGTATCTTCCCCGAGGTTCAAGCCTTATATAATTAACCCTGTGGAGAAATCCGATAAATCTCTTTGAAGCTTCTGCAATCTTATAAGTATCCCCCGAAGGAGAAAATCTCTGGAGAGAGGGCAAAGAAGGAACTACTCCATTGATTCTTGAAGGAGTACCCTCATTAAATTTTACAAAATCCAGAACATAATAAAGCAGATTTTTAGAAGGAATATACCAGTTAAAAACTCCATCTTTTCCCAGCCAGATTATCTGCTTTTGTGGGTAAAAATAAGTTACTTTAAAAATGCCAGGAAATGAAGCAACATAATTACCAGAATAATAAAATTCCCTTCCCCTAATAATCACTTTCTGATCCACTTCGGCTCTTACAGATTTTATCTTCTTAAAATTCTCTACAGCCTTTTGAAGAAAAAGAGGAATATTCTCAGGATACAAGAACGATGAAGCAGTAAAAATTAAAAAAAGAACAAAAACTTTCTTCATATTTTGCAAATTATAACAAAATTGTTCTTTATCTCAAAATTATTGTTTAAAATATATTACTTCCTTAATACCCCATGGGTATTCACCTACATCTTTTCCAAAAATTTTAATTCCATTGTCATCAGAGGTTCTTATCGTGATGGTAATGTAACCGTTCGCAGAGAGTCTTTCTATTTCACGGGGATCTGAGATAGTGACTCTTATCATTTTTCCGTAGGAGCCAGCTAATTCCGGATAATTCAGATAGGATAAAAATCCCCTCGCGTCAGCATATTCACCTGCTTTCACACTACTATTTTCTTCCCCATTAATTAAGATCTTGATATTACTCCAGAGCGTTTCAGGAGATGTTTCTCTATTAGCAAGAGAATTTCCCCCAGAAGAAACCTCCAATAATATAACAATCCTACTAATCTTATCTGCAGAATAGGTTAGAGGTAGTTTGTAGGTTACATACCCACTTCCTTTTCCCCAGAAGAAATTTTTATCCGCTTCATAATTTCTACTCCATGAAGCATCACTGAAATCCGCTGGAGAAGTTTCTATAGCACACAATTGATTGTTACATGTATCTGGAGCATCCGTAAAAAAATTTACATAATTCCCTGCCACATAGTTTCCATTACTGTCAACAACATTGAACAGCAAGGCTCCAGCAAATCTGTAATCTGGAAAAAGCACCTCTACTTTCCCAATAAATACAGTTTCGTAAGGTTTGGCATTAAACCTGATGCCTGTAGAAGAACCTGTGAGTATCTTTACACCATTTCCATTCCAGCCCACAATTGTATATTTCAGAGAGTAACCTCCTGAGCTGGAAGAGAAATTTGAATAATAAACAGGTACATAAGTAATTTCACCAGAATAACCTTTTATAACAGGAGGAGAATCTATTGCTATGAACCTATCTCCAATAATTTGAGAGGTATCTACATCAAATTCTTCATAACCAAGAATCTTAGCCCTGCCATCGTATTTTAAAAGTCCATTATGTTCAAACTCCACATCTTTTAACTCAGTGAAAACATACCCCTGGATCTTGGGAAATAGTCTCATAGCATTTATCTCCCAATGCAGGTACCACGAAATATCCCGATTTCCGCCATAGACATCTATGCCACCAAATTCACTATTTATCAACGGCTGACCATCCTGCACATAATTTGGAACCCATATTTCAGTACTACCAGGGAAGGTGTTATCACTAATCCAGTTAAGATGCTCCATAAGGAGATCATAACTTCTAATATAAAAATGCCAGCTCTGAATG
This sequence comes from bacterium, assembly GCA_027004335.1. Lineage (GTDB taxonomy): Bacteria > JALSQH01 > JALSQH01 > JALSQH01 > JALSQH01 > JALTID01. The sequence goes on along the minus strand of JALTID010000010.1, from coordinate 4,816 downwards.
TCCGTATATAGATGATCATATGCACCAAGCCCCCCTGCAGAGTTATCCTCTACAGGCCTGGTAGGATCAAGGCTTTTGGCTGTATTTACAACTTCTTTAACCCAGTTTTGAAGGTCACTATTAAACTTTAGCCTCTGAGGTTCAAGCAATCCCCAGTCCTCATTGAACATAACCCACCATAATATAGAAGGATGGTTCCAGTCTCTCTCAATAAGTCCTTTGGCTGTTGAAAGATAATTTGCCCTGCCAACTGGATCTTCACCATCAGCAAACATTTTCAAAGAGGGCATATCATATATAACAAGAAGTCCTAATTTATCGGCTAAATATAGCTTGTACGGGTCAGGACCTTTAATATGGATTCTTATCGCATTGAAGCCAAGAGATTTTATGTAGTTAATTTCACTTTCCATAGTTGCAACATTGGGATAGGTATAAAGGCCCCATGGATTGTAACCCTGATCAAGAACTCCTCTTATGAAGAGTGGCTTCCCATTAAGATAAATATATTTATATTGATCCACCAATTCTGAGTTATCCTGAGGAGAATGGCCTGGAGCCCACTTTATCTCAATTTTTCTAATGCCAAAATACCCGGTAAAGCTATCCTCAACGCCCCTTTCATCCTCCAATTTAGTATTAAAACGATAAAGATGCGGATTATCTGGTTCCCATAACTGAAACCCTCCAAGGGTAAAACTTAACGGGATCTCATTCTCACCCTTATCCAGATAAATGGTAAAAAGTTTCTTATAAAGTTCACCTGAGTTATCATAAACATCAATGAAAAACAAATAACTTCCTCCATCAGCTTCATTATCTATATCAAACTTAATAAAAATTGTTCCAGAGTCAGGATCAGTTTTGACCCTGTAATTCTCAAAATAAACCTTACCTCTCTCATCAAGATAAACTGTTTGCCATATTCCACTCACAGGTGTATACCACATATCCCCCTGCTTACCAATGGGAATTAGATCATCGTCACTATTACCAGGATCATAAGCTCTCACCACAACTACATTCCTGAATCCAGTAGGCAAAAGATAATCAGTTATATCAAAAGAAAACGGTGTATAACCACCTTCATGTTTGCCAACATAAAAACCATTTATCCAAACATCGGCACGCCAGTCAACTGCTCCAAAATTGAGAAAAACTCTTTTTCCTTCCTCAACCCATGGTGGAGTGTAAAAGGTTCTCATATACCATCCTATCCTATGTTTTTGATACCTGGGTAAAATGGTAACCGGGTAATCCTCGTAGTCTTCAGGAACATCTCCTATACCTGAAAGAGAACTCTGCCACGGAAAAGGTACAATTATTTTATCTGTAAAAAGAGAAAGCTTGAGGTACCAGTGATTATTCATCCCTTCATTAAAAGGATCAAACCTGAATCTCCATTCCCCATTCAAATTAATCCAGTTCTCCCGCTCAAAATCTGGTCTTGGGTATTCTCCTCTTGGGATAAAATTAATATAAGTGGAAAATTTCTGGGCAGTCTCCTTCCCTCCGCCAGAGCAACCATAGGATATCAGAATAAAAAATGATAAAAGAAGAACATATAAGAGAAACTTTCTCTTCACATGATCCTCCAATCTTTTTTAAAAATATAGCACAATGTTGATAAAAAGGCTAATATAAGCTATGATAATCTTTGAAGATGCATCAGGAATTTTTAAGTTACAATCAGCTACTAAGACTTTTATATGAAAAAGGTATTATTGCAGAAGAAGATATAAGGCGAATTGAAGTACTATATCCCACCGCTGAAGCCAAGATAAAAAAGGAGATTAAAACAGAGGGAGAAGGTGGAATTCCTCTTCCATGGGAAGTTATTGCACGAATGGGATTTAATAATCCCAAAACTGGTAAAAAACTAACTGAAGAAGATATACTAAAAATTGTTGCTGAGAAATTAGGACTTGAATATGAAAAAATTGATCCTGTAAAAATTGATGTAAATTTTTCATCAAAATTTGTAACAAGACCCTTTGCTAGAAAAAACAATATCATTCCAGTAAGAATGGAAGATGATACCCTGATAGTTGCTACTTCAAATCCATTTAATCTTGAAGCGATCTCAACACTCTCTGGAACAAGTAAGAAAAAAGTCAAAATAATTTTAACTCCACGAAAAGATATAGACAAAATTGTGAGAGATCTTTTTGGTTTCAGCTCCTCCGTTGAAAAAGCTAAAACTTCACTCTCGTCAGGTTTTGATTTTGGTAACTTGGAACAGTATGTGAAAATGAGGGCAGATAAAGAACTTGAAGCTACAGACACCTACATTGTAAATGCCGTGGATTATATGCTTAGATATGCACTGGATCAGAGGGCAAGCGATATTCACCTTGAACCTAAGAGAGAGATGGGACTTATAAGATTCAGAATAGACGGCATACTGCATGATGTTTACAGAATACCAAAGGTGGTTCATAATGCAATGACTGCCCGTATAAAGGCAATTTCAAAACTCAATATCGCAGAGAAGAGAAAACCACAGGATGGGCGACTAAAAATCCAATACAAAGAAAGAGAGGTGGAGATTAGAATCTCTACAATGCCGGTAGCATTTGGAGAAAAGATCGTTATGAGGCTTTTAGACCCGGAATATATGTTCAAGGAACTTAAGGATATCGGGTTCTCAGGAACAGATCTAAAAACCTTTGAAAGTTTTATAAAGCATACCCATGGAATAATTCTTGTAACAGGTCCTACAGGAAGTGGTAAAACTACAACTCTCTACTCAACATTAAAAAAACTGGATAACCCTGGAGTGAATATAGTAACAATTGAAGATCCAATTGAAATGGTTTACGAAGGGTTTAACCAGATTAATGTTAACCCTGCGATCGGGTTGGACTTTGCCGAAGCTCTGAGACACATCCTCAGACAGGATCCTGATATCATCATGGTCGGAGAAATAAGAGATTATGAAACTGCAAGAAACGCCATTCAGGCTGCTCTCACGGGGCATTTAGTTCTCAGCACCCTCCACACAAATGATGCTCCGTCAGCAATAACCAGACTCGTAGACATTGGAATTGAGCCATTTTTAATTGCTTCTACTTTAATTGGAGTAATAGCTCAGAGATTGGTGAGAATAGTGTGTCCTTACTGTAAGGAAAAAACCTACTTAACCAATGAAGAGCTCAAGCCCCTCGGTATCAAGCTCCCTGGAAATCAGGAAAAAGTAGAAGTTTATAAAGGAAAAGGATGTAGTAAGTGCAGATATACAGGCTACCTTGGACGAACAGCTATTTTTGAAATTTTGTTAGTTGATGACGAAATTAAAAAACTTATCGCTCAGAAAGCCCCGGAAGAGAGCATAAGAAAAGCTGGCCTGAAGAAGAGAATGCAACCTTTAGAAATTGCAGGGGTAAAGAAAGTAATTGAAGGAATTACCACAATTGAAGAGGTTTTGAGGGTAACAATATGAATGAGAAAAAGATTCTGGTTGTTGATGATGAAGAAAACATAAGAATTCTTTTTAAGAGATCCCTAAAAATGATAGGAATTTTTGAGGTAGAAGAAGCATCAACAGGAAGTGAGGCTTTCCATAAGATTAAAGAGGATCCACTAATTAGAGTTGTTTTTTCAGATCTTAGAATGCCAGAGATGGATGGAATGACCCTTCTTGAAGAACTAAATAAACTGGAAAACCCGCCAACGGTTATTCTTTTTACAGCGTATGGTGATGAATCCACCCTAATTGAAGCAGCAAAAAAAAATGCGTACGATTTTCTTTCCAAGCCATTATCACCAGAAGAAATCCAGAAAGCAGCCGTGAGAGCTCTGGAGAGGGAAGAGCTTCTTGAAAAAAATAGACTCCTCCAGAAGGAAATTGGCAGAGGCTTTGATTTCTCAAGCATAGTTGCAAAAAGTAAAAAAATGAAAGAAGTTCTGGAAGCCGTAAAAAAAATAGCCCCATACAAAACTACCGTGCTTATTGAGGGAGAAAGTGGAACAGGTAAGGAACTCATTGCAAGGGCCATCCATGAGAATAGCCAGAGGAGAAAACACAAATTTGTTCCAGTAAACTGTGGGGCAATTCCTGAAACTTTGCTGGAGAGTGAGTTTTTCGGATATATAAGAGGAGCATTTACAGGTGCAGATAATGACAAAAAAGGACTTTTTGAAGAAGCAGATAGAGGAACACTTTTTCTTGATGAAGTTGCAGAGCTTCCACAGCAGCTGCAGGTAAAGTTATTGAGGGTTCTTCAGGAAGGAGAAATAAGAAGAATTGGAGATGTAAAACCCATTAAAGTTGATGTGAGGATTATCGCTGCAACAAACAGGGACATGGAAAAAGAGGTAAAAGAAGGAAGATTTAGAGAAGACCTGTATTACAGATTAAATGTAGTAAACATAAAAATACCTCCTCTGAGGGGAAGAAAGGAAGATATTCCAGCCCTTATCTCATTCTTTATTGATAAATTTAACCGTGCATACGACAAGGCTATCAGAAAAGTAGATGCTAATGCTATGAAAATACTGTTAGACTATCCATGGAAAGGAAATGTCAGAGAATTAGAAAATGTTATGGAGAGAGCGGTTCTTCTAAGCAGGGATGATACAATAAGAGAGGAGTATCTTCCTGAGTACCTGAGAACTGAAACTGCTGCGTCAGACGATATTAACCTCAATGAAGAATTGAATGTGAAGGAAATCTGTAGGAAAATAGAGAAGAAGATGATTAAAAAAGCTCTTATTAAAACAGGGGGCAATAAAACTCATGCAGCACAACTTTTAGGAATAAGTACAAGAGCATTAATTTATAAAGTGAAAGAATACAATTTATAATCCTAATCAG
>JALTID010000009.1 GCA_027004335.1 bacterium | reverse complement strand
CTATTACCATGACTTTTAAAACTTACCAGAAAATGTTATTTCTATAAATGGATATTTATTCTCTGATTGTTTTTTGAATAAAAACTCAACAGAGTTTTCTCCAAAATTTTTTCCCAGAACAAAAGCAAAGTAACGCATGTGAAATCCTGACTCCAAAAATAGATAAGTTTCAACAGAAAAAGTTCGGGAGGAAAATGATAGCAACAAGCCATCTTGAGAAAATAGATGTTTTCCTTCTATTATTTTCAAACCATCAAAACCCTCCTTTAAGCTGTTCCAGAAAAGAGAGATTCCAACACTGCTACTCTCATAACCGATTGAGACATAATCATAAAAGCGGTTTAACCTTTCCGGGGAGTACACATAAGAAAATGAGAACAGATCCTTAATGTAAAAACCATATTTTTCACCTTTCAACATTCCTCTACCGATAACTATCCTTTCTGTTTGCATGATGGAGAAAATATTACTTCTTGAATAGTGGAAGATAGAAAGGTCCAGATTTAAAATTCTTTTTATAACCTTAGATGTAAGTCTTAATCCACTGTTAAAATTCCATGAAAAACTTCCGTCATAATAGTAGCGTCTGTAAAAAGCGAATGCCCTGAGAAAGCCATTTCCCCCTGAAAGAATATTTTCAACACCCACTCCAAATGATTTTTTTGACCCCGAAGTGAAAGCCCCTGAATAAGAATTACTCCAGGTAAAAAAATGTAAGCTGTTTTTTAAGCAACAATTTAATTTAAGATCTATTTTTCCACCATTTTTCCTGATTTTTTTTATATCAGGAGAATCTAATTCTTCGTGCCAGAAAACTGCAAGCAACTCCTTCTCCGAAGATGAAATAATAGTCCTTTTAAATGAGAAATTCTGCCATAGAAGATCTCCAGAATCAAAACCCCATAAAAAGTAATTGTTCAACCCGGATCGAAACGAAAAAAAACCACCGTTACCAGCAGGACTACTTTTTAAAAGTATCTCAGCACCTTTGTTTTTTACACTGTTGCAGCGAAAACTCAAAAAAGCTGAATTCTCTCCAGCACTGACCACCGCTCTATCAGGAGAAAAAACAGGGGAAATATATTCTGAACCTCCCGCATCAAGTTGAATCCATGGAAAAAGTAGATAAATTTTTTTATCCTGACCAATACCAATATAATTCAGCAAAGAATCCATATTCTCATATTCAAATTCCCACACATTAGGATCAACTCCAGCTATAAAATTTCTACCTGGATTATAGTAACCTTTTAATATTAAATACCTTTCAATTGAAAAAAAAGGAATTGTCACAGGAACTTCACCACTCACAGGGGTTGAAAATGTTATAAGATAAATTAGAAGAAGTTTTAGCATCTATTGGTGTAACTCACTTTTAATTTTAATCAGGAGACGATAATAATCAACTTTTTTGTACTTATTATACAATTCCCACGCTATCTGATAAGCTTTATCATATTTTTTATTACAATAATACGCTGATGCAAGAGCATAGAGATAGTCAGGTGTGTTAAACTCTTCTCTTATTTGCTTCAAGTAGCTGAGAGCTTCTCCACATTTTTCTTTATTCAAGAGAAACTTGCCATAGTCAAACTTGATCTGGGGAATGAAATTCTGTGCTTTTGAAAGATAAGGAGTCTCCTCTTCAATGTTTTCAAACCATTTTAGAGCCTTTTTATAATTTTTTAATTTGTAATTACAAACTCCAAGATAATACTTTACTGAAGAAGTTAAATTAATTTTTAT
>JALTID010000008.1 GCA_027004335.1 bacterium | reverse complement strand
CCCATGACATGCACTCTGCCACATCCTCAGGGCATGCATCATCATCTCATCACCTCTATAAACAGCGCAGGAAAGCTCCTCACCTACATGTCTCTCAGATAATCCATTGGGCGAGAATTTATATTCACCGTTTTCATAAGCTACGGGCTTTGGAAGAGCTATTATATCCCTAACTGGAGTTGTTGTTAAGCTGTAGGGATATGGAGGATACTTAGATGAATTGTTTTTATTCTTTAACATTATCTCAACTGCGTCCTTTTCGTAATTTACGAGCCACGGATCTTGCTCATGAGTAATTACCTTTACCATACGGCCATCCTTATCAAACTCATACAATTTTGCATCAACGCTACAATCAGGTTTTCTTCTATAAACTCCGACAAAAATACCGTTGGTTTCCACATTCATAGCCTCAGCGTTCTTCCCATTGTGGAGAGGATCACCATAAGTGATAAGCCAGTTATAACCAATGGTAGGAGGTCTATTAAATCCATCATCAACCTGGTTAGTTACATATTTCAAAGCATCATCAAGATCCTGGGCCTTTCCAAGAATCTCCCTGAACTTTAAAGTCCACGGTTCCCCCTTAAGTCTTGCCATCACACTACTTGATCCTACTTCGCTAGCACTCAAACCAGCCTGACTAATTCCGGCAAGTGCTCCTATGAATCCTATATACCCAACTGTAACATGAGGTATTTCCCCTGCAGGCATCCATACTGTAAGCACCTTAAAATCAGCAATTCCTGTATTTTCATCCCAATCAAGATTTCTTGTTGCTATCATATGACCATTTATAGTTCTCTTTCCCCACGCAGCAAAGAAACTACAGTGAGCAAAAAGGTCTTTAAAGTTTATATGCTTTTCCTGAAGCTGCTTCATAACCTCTTTCATCTCCTGAGAAAATTGAAAAGGAGGAGACGAAGGGGGAGTGATCCCATAATAATCCATAGCTTTACTAGTGAATCCTGTGGAAATGACTAATTGGAGATCCCCTAAAGGGTCATCTGATTCATTAAGATCAGACATATTTCCTATAGCAAGAATCCTTTTAACAAGGGTAGAAAGAGAAACATCACTGCTGTATTTGTTTCCATTAATAGTAAATTCATTTTTAAAACCTGCAGCATCTGCACCATCCTGGATTCCTCTAATCTCATCCATGAATTCCTTAGGAACATACGAAGCTAACTGCGCCCAGACACCGTCAAGTATCTGACCAAATAATGGATCTAATTCTTCCACAGGAAAATCAAGTTCACCAGCCAGATAATTTACAAAGCTCCACCAGATGCCAGCTATTTTATCTCCTGCAAGATAACCATATTGATAGCCCATCTGATAATGAGTTCCCTTTACTCTAAGTACATAGAGGGACCCATAAGAAGTATCCATCTGAGCAAGGATACCATTGCCATAGGTTTTTAAAACTTTACCTACATGTGAAGAATAATAATCTACTACACTCGGAGTCTTTTCCTCTTTTTCTTTACATCCGGCACCAGCCAAAAGCCACAAAAAAACAACGAAAATTGCCAGAAATTTTCTCATACTACACCTCCTTTGTCTTGTAATTTAGCACAAACAGGCAAAAAAAGTCAAGGAATTATAAAATCACCTCTTCCAGGCCTTAAAACTCTTCTCCTTAAATTCAGAAACTCCTCCCTTCCCGAAATCACCGCTCTGTATACATCACCTCCCTCAACAAGATGTGAAAGAACAAGAGCTGCCAGAACACAGCCTGTTCCGTGGATCGAAAATGAATCAGGTTCTTTGATCTCAAGATACTCGCTCTTTTGGGAATCCATGTAAAAATCAATTTTTTTCTCCTCAAAATGTCCGCCCTTAATCAAGACAGCTTTTACTCCGCTTTCCATGATCCTCTCTGCAGCTTTTGCCATATCATCTTCGTTCTCAATACTTATCCCAGTCAATTCTTCAGCTTCAGGGATATTAGGAGTAACAAGGGTTGCGAGGGAGAGAATAAAGTCAAAATAAACGGTCCTGTAATCACCCTCAAACAGTGAAACCCCCGAAGAGGCACGAAGCACAGGATCCACCACAATGGGAACTTCTACCTTCCTCAATTCTCCCCATACAATCATTGCAATATCTTTGTTGGCAAGTACGCCTGTTTTAATTCCATCTACCTGAAATTCCTCAGAAAGCGCTGTGAATTGAGCCCTTACCACCTCCTTGGGCAGGATAGAGATCTTCTCCACTTCTGTTGTGGTTTGAGAAATAATTGAAGTGACAACTGATGCAGAAAGAAATCCTTTTTTACCCAGAATACGGCTATCAGCAGTTACACCTGCTCCTCCAGTAGGATCGAAACCTGCTACTGTAAGTAAAACCTTCATTTCTTCTCCTGAGGAGTAAAACTAAACACATTTTTGTAGTTGTTAAACAGTGTATTCAAATTAAATCCGAAAATTTCAACTTCCTGACCTTCAAAATAAAGAGTAAAGTACTGGAAAAGTGTATTCAATGTATATTGTGTGGGAGGCAAACATCCTTTGCCTTTAATATCAGGAGGTATCCATGGATCAGGTATCCCTGTAAAGTAATTTTCGGGTTTTGGCCAGTTATCCATGTTTATACAGCCAAGCCCAGAGAAAGTGGGATCTTTAAACGCTATGTAAGTAAGGCTGGGATGATCTGGAACAGTGGTATCCACTGGATAGGTTATATGGATATATTTCTGATCCACATCAATGAGACAATCAGGGGGAATCTTTTCCAGTCCTTGAACATCCTTATAATTATCATTGTACTGCACATCAAAATGGGACTGATCTACAAGACAAAAGACATCATGCCAGATAGGATTGGTCCCGGGGGTTGCATATGTCACTTTATCTGCAAATTCTGTTTGCATTCTGGCATAAGAAACTATCTCATCTTTCGTCATATATGGATCATTATGTTCTACAACAAACACATAGGCGTGTCTTACCTTATCATCATAATACACATAGGGAAGTAGATCTCGCAAATATTCAAGATGATCTTCATCAAACAGAGCGTGGAAATCAAGCTCAACAATGTTTGCCATGGGGAATTCATTAAGATCCCGTAAAACCGGGTTAAGATCCTTCTCAATACTCAATCTCCGGTCCAGTTTACCCTCAAGAGAATGACCAACATTTATAAGAAAATTTTTCCAGTCATCAAAAAGTGAAGATTTAACCTCACTTCCCATGGACTCAGAAAAGTAAATCTTGCCGAATAAGTTAGCTATATCAGGATTAATCCCTATGGGAAGTAACTTGTAAAGACCTATTCCATCCCCAGTATCATATTTCCCATTTTTATTTATATCAAGTATGGGCACTACATTATCAGATTGATCAGGGTCATGTTTTAACTCAACCGTGCCTTCATCTATAACATCCGCCCATTGAATAAAAGCCTCACCCCACTCATCACCAACTTTGAAAAGCCTTTTGGCCTGTTCAGGATCAGGATCAGGACCCAGAAGATTAGGATTAGCTCTGAGTATCTTGATAAATGAGATCTCGAATCCCTGAGTAATATCAAGATCAGAAGGGATCTCCTGAACATTAAGATCATGGGCACCTATTAAGTCCATAACACCCAAGAGAAAATCTGCCATCCCATCAATCCAGTAAAGCTCTACAAGCCCCCATTCACCACCTAAATCAAGCTGATCGGTGTTTCCAAATTCTTTTTGAGCCTCTTCCCCCAGGAATAAACTGGTGTTAAAATGAAGGGGGAAGTGATCCACTTTGAAACTAACCCATTCAAAATTCTTTTCAAGGAAATCCGCCTGTTCTTTAATATTCCCAAATAGTGTAGTCAAAATATTAATCTCTTTCCCAAAAATTTTTTTCAGGTCTAACCCCTGAGGTTGAAAATTCTGAGGAGAAAATTCAGGCGCAAGGGATGTGGCTAACTTTATTATCGCTCCTAACTCGTTTACAACTTCACCAACATAACTCAGCATCAAGCCGTAATGGGCATCTGGTTTTTTATCATTTATGGAAAGAGCATTTAAAAAGGTTTTCTCCGCATCTTTAAAATTCCCCTGGGACAACTGTTTCTTACCCGTTTTGACAACAATTTTATAGGGGTCTTCTTTTTTACCGTTATTTTTGCTACATCCCCCCACCAGCATAAACGAAAAAAAAACCAGGAAAAGAAAGACTCTCTTCCTCATACTCTTTATGATAATTTTATTTTAAAAAAAAGCAAGGGGGGAACTTCCATGCTTTCAGGAAAAGTTCAAAAACTTCATTGTACACTGAACGGTGCTCTCGAGCTGGAACAAACTCTCTTTCAATTCCCACAAGCTCGGGGACTTCCTCAAATTTCATAAAACCAAGACCAACCAAGGCAAGGAATGCTGCCCCTCTTGCGTTAGCCATCCTTGGGTTTCTCACCCTCAAAATTTTTCTATTAAAAACATCTGCAAAAATCTGGCACCAGAGATCAGACGCGGTAGGGAGGAGGAAATTGTGTAAAAACCACCCTTTTCAGTCATCAGGGTATTTTTTATCCCCGATGTACCATGATCAAGGGCAAGTATAAGCGGCATGGTGGTGAAAATATAGCACTTTTCCCCCATATATTCAATTTTTCTACAACACTACTTTGCCTTTAGAAACAATCATGTTTATAATTTTTATAATGAGAAAAAATATTTTTCAATTTCCATCTTGTTACTTTGGCTTAAATGTCCCTTTTGTTCATACACCTTTAGAGGAGATATGGGTATGTACCTAAAAAATAAACAATAATATGATGTGATGATAAACAAAAGAAAAAACAAGAAACCGTCTAGGCTGTTTTTATTAATTGTTTTCATAACAGTGTACTTTTCGTTTCGCTGTACAATATCTTTTGCAGACGAAGGACTAATGGATTTCGCTCCTACAAATACAGGAAAGTATTCAGTTGGAATCACTTCTAAATACTATATTCCTGTGCTATACTTCTCCTACAAACCTGTAACAGATTCTGAATTCAGTTTGGAAACCTTCCCTCCATATTATTTGCTCTTGAATTCCAGGCTGACATTTTTAAAAACAAAGATCTTACTTGTCTCTGCTGGAATAGAAGGTGAAATAATTTGGGACTACGAAGAGGATAAAATTCTTGCAGCCTGGACTACCATCCCGGCGTCCTTCACATTGAGAGCAAATAAAATACTTAGCTGGATAAACCTTAAACCCGGTTTTTTCTATTTTTCACCGCAGCCAAAAGCACTTACTGTGATAGAAAAATATTTGCCTTCTGTTCGTTTACCCATTCTGACCATCGGAACAGGACTGGGATTTGCACCATCTAAAGGTTTCAGATTTTTGTTTGCTGTTAATTATTCTTTTACTCTTACATCCGCTGACGACATCCTGTCACTTCCAGAGATAGGGATCTCAATAGGATATGATTTTGGCTCCAATAGGAAGATGAAATAACAAGTTCTTACTCTCCCCTTGAACCCAAAAATATGGCGAGAGAAAATACTCCAGTGATTTATAGCC
>JALTID010000007.1 GCA_027004335.1 bacterium | reverse complement strand
GTGAGAATACTGATAATACGGGCGGATATTCAGACAATAATACTGGTTCCACAGGGGGAAATGGATGGCGGATGATGAATTATAAAAAAGTAACTTTTATTGTGCATACTCCCTCTACAACCTCCGGGGAAGATGTGTATATTGAGTTACTACCATTCTTTGAGTGGGAATTTATCAATAGATTCAAGATGAACAGGCTCTCCGATAACCTATATTCTGCCACTGTTTCACTACCTAAGGGTGGGTTTATAAGATACGCCTATGATAGGTTCAATCTTGATTCAGACCCATGGTCAGATTTTATGGATAAAAGAGAGGTTTTTAACGATAAGATAAAGATCCATTACAGGGTGTTGTATGTTAATAAAAATGTTGAAGATAACGGAGTTAATGATACTGTTACCAACTGGGCTGATAAAACAAAAATTACCTATTCCGGAGAACTAAGCGGAGTGGTGCTCGATGCTGATAGTATGCAGCCCATAACCGATGCCACGGTGGCTGTAGGGGGAGTTTTTCTTGCAACTGACTTTAAAGGCAGATTTTATCTTAAAGGCTTACCTCAGGCACTGGAGAGAGTAACAGTTTTTACAACCTTAGGTGATTATTTTTACTCAGGTATAACTGTGGATCTTTCAGCAGGAGAAAACTTTGTAAAGGTTTTACTTAGAAAGGCTAAAAAAGTTCATGTTACTTTTAAAGCAACAGGTGATTCATCTTCTCCATACAATCTCTATCTTGTGGGTAACATTTTTCAGCTTGGTGCCATGTATGGACCTTCTCCCAACAATGGATTCACCCCATGGGATTCATCAAGATTTATTATTATGAGAAAAACTTCTTCAGGTTACGAAGCTGATGTGGATCTCTACCAGGGAACATATGTGAGGTATCTATATACAAAAGAGGGACAATTCTACGGCTCTGAAACCACAGATTACCACAACTACTACAGAGAATTTATAGTTCCTGCAACAGATAGCGTGGTGGTAAATGACAGGTTACATTTTGATAATAATGGGAAATTTTTATTTGAAGTTAAGGTTATCCCTCCCCTTAATACACCTTCAGGAGAGAGGCTCTATTTTAATATGAATGGTCCCTCAGTACCTCTATCTCCCCTTGGTGATGGAAGCTGGGGAATAAGGTTCTACACTTTTCCCAATTCTACCTTTAACTTCTTCGTTTATCATGCAATAAATGAGTTCTGTGAGTGGCAGGAGAATGAAAATATATCGACCATCCACTCTGTTACTGTTGATTCAGACAAAAATGTTGAGCTTGTAATTCAACGCTGGAGATATGCACCACCTGCAGATCCCACTGCAAATCTTGATAATTCTTATCCGGTGGATATAACCTTTGCCATTCCCTCATGGACATCGGTAACTGCATCAGTTTTCCTTGAAAAGATAAATAATGGTTCTCCCACAGGAGTTACAATCCCGCTGGTGAGGGAGTTTCAGGATCCATATCTTGTAACCTCAAAATATTTTGTTATTGAAAATTCAAAGAGTTACAGAATATGCGTAACAGATACAACTCACTGTTACAGTAAAATTTTTACTGTTACCCCTGAATATGATTACGAAACATTCAATTTTGCTGTACCTTACTGGGAGCAGGATGTAAATTATAACAGAAACTTCCTCAGGGGTTTTTATCCAGTTGATTACTGGAATCCATCATTCTTAAATCAGCTTGAAACCGCATACAGTAGAATAAAAAATCATGGTGGTGATACAGTGGTAGTTACCTCTGTGTGGGCTTATGGTGAGATACTGACACCGGAGATAGAGACAAGACCGCTTAAAATTGATAATCCCATTACTCCCAAAGAGGATCTGGAAAAGGCTGTTGAGATCGCGCATTCCCTTGGTTTAAAAGCGCTGATCTACCCCCAGATGAATATGGAAAACCATCCTGATCAGGCATTCTTATGGCAGGCTCATACACCAGAGTGGTGGAAGAGATGGTTGATAGCTGCAGAGAAACTCTATATGTATAACGCCTATCTCGCTGAAAAAACAGGTGCCGAATATCTACTCCTCCCCGGTCCATTTTACCATGTTTTCCCATCTGCTGATGGCTTCACTGATCAATCATATATAGGCACCTTTGATGCAAAAATGATAGATCTGATCCAGGAAGTAAAAAGTGTCTACCATGGAAAAATCATTATAAATGGTGTTCACTATGATATCTACGATTTTCCTGGTTATGCCGATTGTGTTGTGGTAACCTCCTTTGATATGGGAACTCATTTGGTTGATTCTCCTGATGCCACATTTGATGAGATTAAAAGTGCCATGGAGAGTGAATTTTCCACTTATGTTGATGCTATGTATAACAAATACCACAAGCCTGTGATTGTTCATCTTTCCTATGCCTCTGTTGATGGTGCTGCCACAGGTGCAGAAGTTGGTTTTATTGGTCCCGATGATCCATCAAAAAAGTATGATCCTGCTGAACAGGCTGCTCTCTTTGAAGCTGCTTTTCAGGCTGCAGCTGAGAGGAGTTATGTTGGCGGCATTCTTGATTTTGGTTATTTTTACTCCTATGCCCCCCTGAACAAAGATTATTCTGTAACTTATAAGCCTGCAGAAGAAGTGATGGAGAAATGGTACAGAAAGTTCGGGGAGTAAAATGGAGATTCAAGTTTCAACAACATTTTGGGGACCACTGACACAAAATAAATTTTTTGTCAGAACTATCGATGAAAAAGGAACAAAGGAATACGAATGTTCTTACGAAGCGGGCGAGTGGAACTTTCAGATGTATGCGGAGGGCAAACTTGTTCTTGAAAGTCAGCAGTTGAAGCTCTCAGGCAAAAAAACATTTTTTGGTCATCAAAGTTATAAGATACTCTGGGAAGGAAGGGAAATTGGAACTTTAAACAAATCCTATTTTAAGAAGGAAATAACTTTTGATGGGAAAAGTTATCCTTTTCCGAAATTGTTAAAACCATCTATAGACGAGCTCAATCTGAAGTTTCCTTTGAGATCATTGATATACCGAAGAAAAGTGAAGAGTAATTGCACATCAACCGAACCGACAAAAATTATGTTGGCCATAGCCATTACTATATTCGTATGGTTTACCTGGAATGCATTACCTATGGACTAATAACAACAATCATCAAACCTACCAAAGACCATTTTTAGTTGGAGTAATAGCAGTTTTAGTAATTCTTATTCTGGTTGGCGTAGGGCTTTATCTTTACGCTCAGCGCAGCCATTCCACGCATAATAGTGGAGCAAGTCATTCTGCAAATAAGAAAGTAAATGATGCAAACCAACAGGTTACTGAAAAATACAGTGGTTCTAATCAAGACAAAATAGTCCAGGATAACAACGCCTTTGCTATTGATTTATACCACCGGCTTGCATCAGAAAATGGGAACCTGTTCTTCTCACCATACAGTATTTCATCTGTCCTGGCAATGACCTATAGCTGGGCAAGGGGAAGGACAGAAGAAGAGATGGTAAAGTGGTACATGGTGCTGGAGAGATAGTGGTGTTGTTAGATTTATTAACGGGGCGAATCGCAAGTAGCCTATCCATCACCCTATACACTTCTCTTCACTTTCTGCTATAATAATAATCATGAAGAGGATCCCCTATGGCATTGCTAATTATGAAGTGATTAAAACCCAGAACTATTATTTTATAGATAAGACTCAATTTATTGAAAAAATTGAGTCGTTGGGGAGTAAGTATCTCTTCTTCCTCCGTCCCGGGAGATTCGGGAAATCGCTGTTTATATCTATTCTGGAACATTACTACGATATTCGCAGGAAAGATCAGTTTGAGGAATTGTTTGTGGATACATATATCGGGAAGAATCCAACTGAGTTAAAGAATTCTTTTCCCATACTGAAATTCAATTTTTCAGGAATTCCCGTATATGGAACTCTGGAGGAGATAGAGAGGTCTTTTAACTTTTCTGTAAGTCTTGATATAAAGAGTTTTTTTAACAGATACACAACATATTTCCCACATCTGCAGGAAGTAAGAGAAAATGTTCTCTCCATGGATAAAGCAGGAGATCTGCTAAATGGTTTGATTAAGAGCCTTGCAGATCTGGGAATTTCCTACTATCTTCTCATAGACGAATACGACAATTTTGCCAATAACATCTTAATTGAACATGGCAGAGGAAAATACAAACAGATTACCCATGCAGGGGGATTCTTGCGCAGCTTTTTCGCCGTGATTAAAAATGGTACAGAAAATAGAAGCATCGAGAGGCTTTTTGTGACAGGGGTAAGTCCATTGGTTTTAAGTGATGTTACCAGCGGGATGAATATCGGGGATAATATTTCAACCATGGAAATGTTTAACAAAATGGTGGGATTAACGGAAGAAGAGGTTGATGAATTGTTGGACTATTGCATCGGTGAAGGAGAAATAAAAAAAGAAGACAGGAATCTGGTAAAAGAAGCAATCAGGGAACATGCCAATAGCTATGTGTTTTCTGAGAAGATTGAAGAGAGATTATACAACACAGACATTGTGCTATATATAGTGAATAAATATCTTCAAGATCATAAATTACCTCATGATCCCATAGATCCCAATATCAGAACTGATTATGGCAAGTTGCGCTTTCTTGTAATTGAGAACAACAGATTGAATGGAAACTTCAACATTCTCCAGGAAGTTTTGAGGGTTGAAGAGACCACGGGAACATTGATTGATTCCTTTGCCATTGAGGAGATAATTGACAAAGAGAAATTCAGGTCTCTGCTTTACTATCTTGGTTTACTCACCATTGGAGAAGCTTATGAGGCAGGAGAATACAAGTTTATAATTCCCAACAACAGTGTAAGAACACTCCTCTGGGAATATATGAGAAGGGCTGTTGAAGAGGCGTATGATTTGAGAATAGATATTGACCATCTAAAAGCTCTTTTTAGAGGCATGGCATACAAAGGTGAGTGGAAACCCCTCTTTGAATTCCTCTTTGAAGAATTCTACAAAGCGGTGGCAAATATCAGGGATTTTATCTGGAGGGAAGAGGGGGTGGTGATGTTTTTAAAAACCTATCTGGCATTATCTCCATTGTATATTGTAGAAGGTGAATATGAGGCATCGGGTGGTTATGCAGATATATATCTCCGAAAAAATTGGCCTGTAACCAGATTGACAAAATATGAATATTTGATAGAGGTGAAATATATAAGGAATGTAAGGGCGCACGGCGGTGCACCCACCCCTGTAGGGGTAGATAATCATCTACCCAATAATCATACACCCCCCGATATAATCCACCTCCGCCAACAGGCCATTACCCAATTGCAAAAATATGCCTCCTCTCGTAAATTCACCCACCCCTCCTGGGCAGATCTGGAGCAGATACCTGAGTTGAAAAAGATCATCATAATTGCATCCTCACAGAAGGTTGAATTGATGGAGGAAATTCGATAAAGGTTGATTAAATAATTTTTAATCTTCAAATTTTTTTATTTAAAAATTTTGCAATCCACCTTTAAAAATTGAAATTATC
>JALTID010000006.1 GCA_027004335.1 bacterium | reverse complement strand
TACCAACCACCATTAAATGATTTGAAAGCTTACCTTCCCTTAGACTTCTCGGTATCACAATCCTTCCCTGAGAATCAACAAGAACTCTGACAGCTCCTGCATATTGTTCAAAAAGAGACCTTATAGGCTCATCTTTAGCCATAAGTTTTCTCAACCTTTCAAGTCTTTCGGCAAGCACTGGAAGTGGAAATGCAATAAGGAATCTCCCATCAGGGTCCTCAAAAGAAGTAGTTATAGCAAGCTCATCCCTGTAGTATGCTGCAATTATATCTCTAAAAGATGCGGGGATATTCATTCTTCCTTTACTATCTACCTTGCTTGGAAAAGTTCCCAGGAAACTCTTCTCAAAAGAAGAAGTTAAGATTTTTTCTCCAATTTCTACTTCACTTTCCACCACTCTACTCCACTTTACACCATTTTACTCCACTATATTAGCAATGAGAAAAACAAATGTCAAGAGATAATCTTTTTTAAAAAAATTTAAGAGGGTTACATCAGAAGGAAACGCCAAGATATTGTGTGGTTATGGTAAAAATTACCTATATTTTGAAAATAACGCATAAAAAATCTTAAAAATAAAACGCTGTTCTGCAAAAATGGTCCCATTTTCTACTTTTTACTGTAAAGTTCAACGAATTTTTTTATAACTTCTCTCTGATACTCATTTTCAGGAAGAAATTCTATCCCCATTCCAGGGATCTCATCCTCTTCAAGGTCTTCAGGATCTACAACTCTAACAATTCGGCCCTTTATCCGCACCTTTTCATCTGTGGGTAATCCTAATTCAAGATCCAGCATCGATCCCACAGAGACGGGATAGGTGCTTTCAAGAAAGACTCCTGTAATACTCAGGTTCCTCGTAGAATAAGCAAATTTAAAATCCTCTGGCTGATTTTCACCGGGAAACCAGACACTGAATTCATTCTGGGTATTATTAACTGCCCAAACCCTTACAGGAACTCTTTTGCCTCTTCTCCTCTCATGCATTTTTTCACCTCATGTTCCAAATTCCCAGCTCTGCAGATATTTTAATTGCTCATCCGTTAATTTGTCAATTTTAATTCCCATACCTTTTAATTTCAATGCTGCAATCTTCTTATCAATATCCTCAGGAACAGGATACACTTTATCTTCAAGTTCCTTACCATATTTCACAAGATACTCCACAGATAAAGATTGATTGGCAAAACTCATATCCATTACTGCAGAGGGATGTCCTTCAGCGGCAGCCAAATTAATCAACCTCCCCTCACCTAACAGGAAAATACTTTTCCCACTTTCAAACTTATACTCCTCTACAAAATCTCTTATTTTTCTTTTTTCTACAGCAAGATTTTCAAGAGAGTCAACATTAATTTCAACATTGAAATGTCCCGAATTGGCAACAATTGCACCATCTTTCATTTTTAAAAAATGCTTTTCATCAATTACATGATAATCACCTGTCACAGTCACAAAGAAATCTCCGATCTCAGCTGCATCCTCAAGGGGCATAACATTGAATCCATCCATAACAGCTTCAAGAGCCTTCAGCGGGTCAACCTCGGTAACAATCACCCTTGCACCCATTCCTTTTGCTCTCATTGCAAGACCTCTCCCGCAATTTCCATAACCAGTTACAACAAAAATGCTTCCTGCCAGCAATCTGTTGGTTGCTCTTAAAATCCCATCAATAGTACTCTGACCGGTTCCATATCTGTTATCAAAGAGATGTTTTGTATATGCGTCATTTACTGCTATCACAGGATATGGCAGTACCCCATCCTTTGCCATGGCCTTTAATCGGATGACACCAGTTGTGGTTTCCTCTGTTCCACCAATGACACTATCCACCAGGGATTTTTTCTCTTCACCAGAAAGAGAAGCAGCCCATTTCTGAACCTCCAGGTTGGCAAGATCAGTTTTTCCTGCATGAATAAAGACAAGGCTTGAAACTAAATCTGCACCATCATCCATTGTGATCACCGGTATTATCTCCAGAGCGCTAACAATGTGCCTGTAATAGGTCTCATTGTCTTCTCCATTTATAGCAAAAACAGGGATCTCGTAATTCTTCACCAGGGCTGCTGCAACATCATCCTGGGTGCTGAGAGGATTTGAAGCGGTGAGTGCCACCTCGGCACCACCTTCCTTCAGGGTGATCATAAGATTTGCGGTTTCAGTGGTAACATGCAAACATGCTGCAACTCTTACACCATTCAGGGGTTTTTCTTTTTTAAATCTCTCACGAATTTCTTTAAGAACAGGCATGCTCTTTGCTGCCCATTCAATCCTCTTCTGACCATCTTCAGCAAGAGAAAGATCCTTAACATCATAATTCATCTTTTTCTCCTATCTAATTCCTGCTCTATCTTTTAATTCTTCAACTTTATCTGTCTGCTCCCAGGTAAAAACATCCGGAGGTTCACTTCTACCAAAATGACCATACGCAGCGGTATTTCTGTAAATGGGCCTGAGAAGCTTTAGTTCCTCAATGATTTCTGCAGGCTTTAATTTAAATGTTTCCCTGACAATCTTTTCTATCTTCTCATCTGGTATAACCCCTGTGCCAAAAGTATCAACTGTAAGAGAGATGGGTTCTGCTACCCCTATGGCATAGGCAATAAGTACTTCACATTTTGATGCCAGTCCGGCAGCAACAATATTCTTGGCAATATATCTAACCATGTAACTGGCACTTCTATCTACCTTGCTGGGATCCTTTCCAGAGAAAGCTCCACCTCCATGACGACCCATCCCTCCATAAGTGTCTACAATTATCTTTCTCCCAGTTAAACCTGTATCACCTCTGGGACCACCAATTACAAATCTACCGGTAGGATTTACAAAAATCTTTGTATTTTTCATAAGCTCTGAAGGGATGACTTTTTTTACCACTTCTTCCACCACTGCTTCTTTAACATGTTCCTGAGTCACACCTGGAGAATGCTGGGTTGAAACAACTATCCCGGTTATCTCAACAGGTTTGCCATTTTCATACTTAAAAGTAACTTGTGTTTTTCCATCAGGTCTTAAAAAATCAACAGTACCTTTTTTTCTCACCTCAGAAAGTTTTCTGGCAAGTTTATGGGCATAACTTATTGGTGCTGGCATTAACTCTTCTGTCTCATCCACTGCAAAACCAAACATCATCCCCTGATCCCCCGCTCCCTGTTCTTTACCCTCCCGGGCATCCACGCCCATTGCAATATCAGGAGATTGTCTATCTATAGCAACAATCACTCCACTGGTTTCCCAATCAAATCCCATTTCGGAGGATGTATAACCGATCTCCTTTATGGCATTTCTTGCTATTTCTGAATAACTTATCCGGGCTTTGGTGGTTATTTCTCCTGCAATGAGTACAAAACCTGTTTTTACCAGAGTTTCACAGGCAACTCTGCCATTCTTATCCTGCTCTATCACGGCATCAAGAATGGAATCAGAGATTATATCAGCAATCTTGTCTGGATGGCCCTCAGTTACAGATTCAGAGGTAAAAAGAAAATCTTTTCGCATAGAAATATCCTCCTGAGATTTGGAGATATTATATTCAAGATAGAATATCAGTCAAACTTCAGTAACACTGTATCCACTTACCCCTATACCCCGCACAAGATAGGCATCAGTTTTTCTACATCAGAGTCAATAATTTTCCACAAGGTAATAGATGAAACCAAGGGTGTGGTTGATAAAGCAATTTACAGCGCCATTCAACTTTATCTGGTTCAGGAGATCCTCATCTGTTTCACTGTCCAAATTTGCCGGCCTACAATCAGAGGGGAATTTACTGGCATCAATGTTAAAAAATCCATAGAAGGTAGGACTCTGGAAATCCATATAGAGAAGAATCCCTGGATAACTATCTTCTCCAACATCCACCCCTGGTAGAGGTAAAACATTATCAGCAGCAATAGGACCTGCTTTGTCCACAGGGATAGCAAGATACTGAGATACTGCTGCAACAGGATCTGTAAATGTACCTTTAGAGGAGAATATCCCATCAAAATGGGGAACATCATCTGAAGAAAAATCATAACTATAACACGCCACATTGGAAGGATCAATCTTGACTTTAAGAGAATAAAAACTACCAGCACTAAACTTTAATTCGTACTCTGCAGCCATAAGGTAATCAAAATACCCTTCTTCCTCATCGTAGGTGTAGTAATAATCTAATCTGCTACTGCAATTTTTACCCAAGGCTGGATTTGGAAACCATACAGGGAAAATAGATCTGAATCCCCTCATATCCTTTGCAGATCTAAAAAATGCCCCTGGGTCAATCATAACAAGTCCTTCAGGGAGAACATTTTTCACGAAACCCCCTGAATAGTCAGAATCTCTTTCCAGATCACCAAATATATCTGTTAAAATTTTACCAAGGTCAATAGAATATTCAGGTGTTTTATAATCTTCCAGCCTATCAATCATTTTTTTAAGAACATTCACTATTTCTGAAAGAGTTGTGGAAGATACTGGTACAGAGATTTCCCACCTCATACCGTTTCCCGACACTGAACCTGCATAGGATGATTCAATGACAATTGAATCATCCTGAGAAATTTCTCCATCACCATCATTATCTATCACTTTTATGAGCCAGTCAGACTTTTCCCCGGGAGATATCAGACGTTTTTTAAGGGCTTCATAAAATCCTTCATTGGCAAATACTATCTCGTTGCCCTCTGTATCAAAAATAGCCTCACCCTCCCGTCCCACAAGAAAACTCAGGAAGGCATCGAGATAAAGCCTGAAATCATTTTCAAATATTTCCGCCCCTCCATCCTTATCCCAGTTGAGAAAATCATCTTGATTCCCCAGAACATGGGCAAGAAAATGTGGTAGAGCATAAGAACCACCAAAGTCAGCGCTATTATTAGCAACCATCATATTATAATCAACATAAATCTGATATAGATCAGTTGCTATTCCCATATCAAGACTCACAATCAATTTCCAGAGGGCATAAAACCCATCAATAGCACTTCCAAAAAATAAAATCTCCGCAGGTCCCCATTCTCCGCTTAAATCAAATTTCACCCCTGAAGGGACATTGTTATTTCTAAGCAATTTGGGAAGGGAGGAAAGATCAAGTGAAGATGTTACTCCACTTACATACCAGTTAATTTTGTCAAAGTCACCTGAATCTACGAAATATTTAATCCGCTTGAGAGCATCATCTATATATGGAAACATATCACTTATAGTGGCACTAAGATTGGCTTTGATCCCGTTAGTTTCTGCACTACTCGTTTTGAATGCTGGTGAAGCGGAAGCCCCACCAGAGAAGATGGAACCAATCATTTTACCAAGAGGGGTAAGAGAATCAAGCATGCCTTTAACATCACGAATAAAGTAATACTCATTCTTATTGAGTTCCACACTTTCAGTAGAAAATGAAACTCCGCTGCAATATTTGTCAAGTTCATCTACACCAGTCACTGTTATGGGAAAAGAAGTAACAACCTTTTCACATCTCTCAGCTTTTGTGGGAGAATGTTTCGCCTCCTTTTTATGGCATGAAGAAACAAATAAAAGGAAAAAAACTGGAAGAATGAAAAGAATTAAATATTTCTT
>JALTID010000005.1 GCA_027004335.1 bacterium | reverse complement strand
ACATCCACCAATTTAACCTTTGGGTTTAACATCTTGAACATATTGTGAAAAAATACGAAGGAATCTCTCTCAACGGTGTCTTCCATCCCCACTGTTTCAACCTTATGCTGTCTTATGTATTGAGTTACTATGAACATCAGTTTTTCAACTCTGTTGTACTCCTCAATATGCTCTATCCAGCTCCTCTTTTTGAAAAATTCTTTTTCTCCTTTTGCAACAATGACTATGGGCTCCCCCTCCTTTGGTATTAAAAGTGATGGCCTCAGCCATTTTGTGCCTGTGAAGTATATAAATGTTGAAAGAGTTCTCACCACCACCAGATCTATATTCTTCTCTTCCATGATTTTCTGGAATCTCCCTATCCTTCCCTCAAAGATAGTGCTATCCATAAAAATTTTCCCTCCTGATAATCCATTACAATTTTACTAAAATAAAAATTATTATCAAAAGTTCTTTGTAGAAAATTTTTCCAGAAAATGTTGGGTCAACCAGACATTTTTCTTGAAAATTGTTGGGTAGAGTATATAATTATAGTAGAAAATGAGTGTAGATAAGTTAATAAGGATAATTTTAGACCAGAAAGATAGTATGGAGGAGCTGTTTAAAAGAGGGAAACTTGTAGGGAGAGAAGGTCTGGATGAAGCTGCTTCTTTTCTCAGATCTCCCAATGTGCTTGCTGTGATAGGACCCCGTAGATCTGGAAAAACTGTTTTTTCATATATGCTGGCAAAAAAATTATCAGGGAAATTTTTATATATCAATTTCTTTGATGAGAGGCTTTCAACCCTTGATAATTATGATGTTATTTTAAGAGCAGCCTATCAGCTTTACGGAGCAGATCTGGATCTATTTATTTTTGATGAGATTCAGGAGTTACAGGGGTGGGAGAGGTTTGTTTCACGGTTAAGAAATAATAACAGAGTTATCATTACAGGAAGTAACGCAGGTATTCTTGGAGGGGAACTATCTGTTTATCTTACAGGCAGATATATAAAATTTTTTCTGCTTCCCTTTTCCTTCAGGGAGGTTTGTGGATCAAAGAGTGATACAAGGCTCTCAACAAAGGAGGAGTCTTTAATCCTTGAGTGTTTTAGAAAGTATCTTTTTTCCTCCGGATTTCCTGAGTATTATCTTTTTGGGAAGATGATTGTTAACCAGATCTTTGAGGATATAATTTTCAAGGATTGTATATACAGATATGGAATTAAAAATGTAAGAGCGTTTAGAGAACTTTCCTCCATTCTTGTATCTCAATTTTCCTCCCAATTTAATTACAGAAAATTGAGCAATGCTACAGGCATGCCTGACATAAATAGTGTTAAAAATTATGTTCAGTTTCTTGAGGATTCATTTTTGATTTTTATCAGTTACATTTTTTCAAAGAAACCAAGAACCAGGTACCTGACTTCCAAAAAGGTTTATGTGTCAGATTTAGGATTTGCTAATTTTTCATCTGTGGAAACGGCAAAAAAAGAAAGCAGACTTCTTGAAAATTTAGTTGCAATTGAACTAAAAAGGCGCGGAAAAGAACTTCTTTTTTATAAGACAAAAGATGGGTATGAAGTTGATTTTGTTACTGGATCTAAAGAAGGGCAGGTAGATGAACTTATTCAGGTAAGTTATGCAGTTGACAATGAAATAACAAAGCAGAGAGAGATTAGAGCTCTTTTACATGCCAGGAAGGAGCTTGGGATAACAAATTTATCTGTTATTACCTACGATTATGAAAGTGTTGAGAGTGTTAAATGGCATAGAATGGAAGGAAAGATAAAATTTCTGCCAGCATGGAAGTGGTTGCTACAGAATAAATAATCTTACCTGTGTCTCAATTTCCTCAAAATCTTCTTCCTCAGCATCTTTTTCTTCTCCGGGGGGAGCTTCCTGTACTTCTGATAGAGTCTGATCAATTCCAATAGTTATTTCTATGCAAATTTCTCTTTTAACCAGCCTATTAAAGTCTCCGCCACAATTTTAGGTTCTTCCATATTTACCATATGTCCTGCATTTTCAATTACATGAAGTTCGCTATCCTGGACCAGTGAGGATTCCTCCTCCATTCTTTCAACGGGAATCAATTTATCCTCTTTTCCCGCAATGAAGAGGGTGGGGAATTTTATTTCAGAGAGGATTGCTGTTCTGTCTTCCCTATCTCTCATAGCCTTCATTGCACCTATTAAAGTTTCTTTCTTTGCTGAGATAGTCCACTCCTTTACTTTTAACACGATTACCGGGTTCTGAGTGTATGTTTTTTCTCCAAAAAGTTTAGAGAGATATGCATCAAGAACCGCCTGGGATCCTTTTACTTCAATCTCTTTTATGAGCTGGTTTCTTGTCTCTTTTTTCTCAGGAGTATCTCCACGGGCGGTGGTAGCAATAAGGAATGCCCCTAAAAATCTCTCCGGATATCGTGCCATAAGATCATAAGTGATATATCCTCCCATTGACATTCCACCTATTACTGCTTTTTCTATTTTTAGGGAATCCATGAGTTCAATAATATCATCTCCCATCCCTGATAGAGTTTCAGGTACCCCCTGAGATTCTCCATGCCCCCTTAGATCCACAGCAATTGCTGTAAACCCCTCATTTGCCACCGGTGCAGTTTGCTTACTCCACATTTCCTTTCTAAAGGGGTAACCATGTATAAAAATTACCGCAGGACCCTCTCCAATTTTTATATGTGCAAGCATATTTCCCTCCTTGCTATGCTTCTACCACTTTCAACATATTTGTACTGCCAGGAACCCCTACGGGAGCTCCTGCGAGGATAAGAACCTTATCTCCTTTTTTTATGTATTTCTTTTTCAAAGCCTCTTTTATAGAGGTTTCTACCATCTTATCTGTAGAATCCACAAGACCCGTTAGTAGAGGAATTGTTCCCCACAGCATGTTTAATCTATGATAGGTGTCAATATCGTAGGTGGCCGCTATTACAGGAACTCTTGGCCTGAATTTAGAAAGCACCCTTGCTGTGGTACCTGTTCTGGTAAAGGCTATTATTGTTTTTATATTTGTTTCTTCCGCCACTTTGCATGCTACATGGCACAACGAATGCTGTATGTCAAAGTGTTCAGTACTTCTGCACATCTCCTCGTGTGGGTATACTTTTTCTGCTTCCCTGATAATATTTCTCATCATCTGAATTGTTTTCACCGGATATCTCCCCACTGCTGTTTCTTCTGAAAGCATAACTGCATCGCTCCCATCTAACACTGCATTGGCAACATCTGTAACCTCTGCTCTCGTGGGAGATGGGTTGTCCACCATGCTTTTAAGCATCTGGGTTGCTGTAATAACTACTTTACCCTTCTGGTGAGCTTTCTTGATGAGTAACTTCTGTATCACCGGCACTCTGTAGAGGGGGATTTCCACCCCTAAATCTCCTCTTGCCACCATAATGCCATCTGAGGCATCAATTATGCTGTCTATATATTTCAAAGCCTGGGGTTTTTCTATTTTTGCAATTACGGGAAGGGTGTAATTGTGTTTTGCAAGTATATCCTTTAATTCCAGAATATCTTCGGCTCTTCTTACAAAGGAAAGAGCCATAATGTCAACTCCAGCTTTTATCCCGAAGATGGCATCCTCTTTATCCTTTTCTGTGAGGGCAGGTATGGAGAGAGCAGTATTTGGAAGGTTAACCCCTTTCCTGGAGGTTAGCTCTCCTCCTACTACCACCTCAGCTTTTACCTCTGCTTCCTCGATCCCCAGCACCTTTAAAACAATTGCACCATCGTTTAGAAGAACCTTTTCTCCTTTTCTTACCTCCTGTGGAAATTGGGAAAAATTTATATGGATTTTTTTTCTTCCGTCACCCTCTTCTGTTGTTAAGATTATTCTGTCGCCTCTTTTCAATTGCAGGGGTTCATCTTTGATCTCTCCTATTCTAATCTTGGGTCCTGAAAGATCCTGAAGAATTGTTACTGCTATTCCAGTTTCTTCTTCAATTGACCTTACAAGTTCAATTCTCCTCTTGTGCTCTTCATGTGTCCCGTGGGAGAAATTGAGTCTGACAATACGGACACCTTTCAGAATAATTTTCTTCAGAGTTTCTCTACTACTGGTACAGGGACCAAGAGTGGCAATTATTTTTGTTTTTACCTGATTCATTGATAGTTATTTTAGCAGAAAATTATACATCTGAGAAACTTCTCATGGTCGCAAGTCTCGAACGGTTCAATTTAGCTCATGGTCTTAGATTGGAAAAGGCAGTTGAGCAAGAGGAGGGACTGTTTGAATAAAGCCTAAAACTGTTTTGTTCAGATCCCCTTTTATGTAAGTGGGTAGTTTGGATCATAGTACAAGTTAATTTTGTGTGAAATTTTTAACATCAGATTTCCCTTTGTTCGGGAGGGGCTTCGTAAATCATACTACACCTTTTCTGCGAAGCACCTCGTAAGAAGCGCCGGGGAGAAATTCTTTCAAAATTTTCTCTGTGTGCTCTCCCAGTGAGGGAGCTTTGAGGATTTCAGAATTTCTCAGTGAGGAAACAGGAAAGTTTAATATACCCTTCCCTTCACTATCTTTATCAATTACGGGATTTTCTTTAAAGAGTGGATTGGAAAAAAGTGAAGAAAAATCGTTCACGGGCTCACAGCAAAAATCATAATTACTATTTAGCTCCTTCCACTCATCCACAGTTTTTGATAAAAAAATATTTTCCAGTTCTTCTCTAACCTTTTCCCCCTCTCCTCCAGTAGCGTAAGCTTTATCAAGGAGATCATCTCTGTTCACGGCCTCGCAAAAGCCCTTCCAGAATTTTGGTTCCAGAGCGGCCAGTGATACAAAACCATCTTTTGCTCTGTATATTCTGTAGCAGGGATAAAGCCCATTTAATGTGTAAGATTCTGGACCATTGTGGCCAGTGCCCAGATATTCACCAAAGCCCATAACTACGAGAGGCATGCTTCCGTGGGTCATAGAAACATCAAGAAACTCTCCCTCCCCTGTTTTTTCTCTTTTGAAGAGTGCCGCAAGTATTGAGATCAGGGCCATGTAGGAACCACCGGCAATATCTCCAACCTGCACTCCTAATAGAAAGGGTCCTGTTTCCCCTGTTCCGTTAAGATTCGCAACGCCATTTGCTGAAACATAATTCAGATCATGTCCTGCAAGATTTCTGTATTCAGTTTCTGTATATCCATAACCGGTTACTGCACAGTAGATTAATGACGGATTTATCCTTTTTAGATTTTCATAACCAAGTCCAAGGGATTCCATCACCCCCGGCCTGAAACTTTCTACCATTACATCTGTTTTTTCCACAAGTTCTTTGAAAATTTCTCTTCCTTCATCAGTCTTTAAGTTTAGAGTAAAACTTTCTTTTCCTCTATTGAGAATATAGAAAAAGGAACTGAATTCACCCTGAAGGGGAGGACTCCACCGAAGGTAATCTCCACCTACGGGATCTTCCACTTTTATAACTCTTGCCCCCATCTGAGCCATAAAAAGAGTTGTCATTGGTGCCGGAAGCAATCGTGAAAGATCAAGAACAATTATTCCTTCAAGAGGTAGCATCTTTATTTCCCTTTAAATTCAGGCTTTCTCTTTTCCATCTTAGCAGTAAAACCCTCAACAACATCTTCGCTGGGTAAAAC
>JALTID010000004.1 GCA_027004335.1 bacterium | reverse complement strand
AAACTGACACCCAAGAAACCATGGATGAGCATCTGGAGGTAACTCAACTATCTCTACCAGATTTCTATCAGGATTAATCCCGCTGAAAACCATACCATTTTCTTCATAAGTTTTAATAAATTCATTGTTAAATTCATATCTGTGTCTGTGGCGCTCAGAAATTTCCTTTTTCCCATAT
Source organism: bacterium (assembly GCA_027004335.1). GTDB lineage: Bacteria > JALSQH01 > JALSQH01 > JALSQH01 > JALSQH01 > JALTID01. The sequence goes on along the minus strand of JALTID010000004.1, from coordinate 15,745 downwards.
GCCTCAAAGGCAAGAGTTTCTGGCTTAATTTCACATTTAAAAGCACCAAGTCTCATAGTACCACCCAATTTTTCAATATTCTTCTGCTCAGGCATAAAATCTATCACAGGATATGGGGTAGAAGGATCAAATTCTGAGGAATTGGCCTTTTTAAGACTGCACACATTTCTTCCAAATTCCACCACGGCCATCTGCATCCCAAGACATATCCCCAAAAATGGAATCTTATTTTCCCTCGCAAAGTGAATGGCAGCAATTTTACCCTCAATTCCTCTGTTCCCAAAGCCTCCGGGAACAAGAATTCCATCTACATCAGAGAGAAGGGATTCAGGACCAATCTCCTCCACCTCCTCTGAATCTACAAATTTTAAATTTGTCCTTGCTTTATTAGCAATTCCTCCATGGGCAAGGGCTTCTACCAGACTCTTATAAGAATCTTTGAGATTAACATACTTCCCCACAATGGCGATAGTAACATCCTTCTCCGGATTCTTAAGAGCATCAACAACTCTGTACCATTTATCCAGATTGGGCTTGCCTGTCCATACATTTAACCTGTCAAGAACCCTCTGATCAACACCCTCTTTATGAAAATTTAGGGGAACCTCATAAACAAATTCTGCATCCCTTGCGGTAAAAACAGAATCAACAGCAACATTGGTAAAAAGAGAAATTTTCTCTCTCGTTTTTTTATCAAGATCCCTGTCCGCCCTGCATAGGAGAATATCAGGCTGGATACCTATGGCTCTCAATTCCTTCACTGAATGCTGTGTTGGTTTTGTTTTCACCTCTCCTGCACTCTTTATGTATGGAACCAGGGTTATATGAATATAGCAGACATTTTCAGGGCCAAGATCATATTTCAATTGTCTTATCGCTTCAAGAAACGGGAGGCTTTCAATATCACCTACAGTACCCCCTATCTCCACGATCCCGATATCAGCACTGCTACCTTCTATCGCCTCAACAATACTGGATTTAATTTCATCAGTTACATGAGGAATCACCTGAACTGTGGTCCCTAAATATTCCCCTTTCCTTTCCTTCAAGATCACACTGTTATAAATCTGACCAGCAGTAAAATTGTTATTTTTACTCATTCTCGTGGAAAGGAACCTCTCGTAGTGTCCCAGATCAAGATCAGTCTCAGCTCCATCATCCGTAACAAAAACTTCTCCATGTTGAAAAGGATTCATGGTACCTGGATCAACATTTATATAGGGATCAAGTTTTACTATGGTTACCTTCAAACCTCTGCTTTCAACAAGTGCCCCAATACTGGCGGATGCTATCCCTTTCCCAAGAGAACTTATAACCCCACCAGTAACAAAAATATACTTTTTGGATCTCATCTTTACTCCTTTTTAGATTGAACCAATCCTTTTAAATACTATTACTTTTCTCTCCATATTTCAATAGTAATTCTGCCCGTCTTAGATCATCCTCCGTATCAATGCCAACTCCATTATAATCAACCACCTTTACCCCTATACTCATCTCATTCTCAAGGGCTCTAAGCTGCTCAAGTTTTTCAGCTCTTTCAAGAGGAGATTGTGATAATGAGATAAACTTCTCAAGGGAATTGTATCTGTACGAGTAAATGCCAATGTGAATAAAATAATCTCCTGAAGTTTTTTTATAAAAAGGCACTGGACTCCTGGAAAAATAAAGAGCTTTACCATATCTATCAAAGACAACCTTTACCAGGTTTTGATCAGAGGGATCTTCATCTTCTCTTAACTTTCTTGCAAGGGTAAAAATATCAAGATCCGATTCAAGATGATTTTCAAGCAAAATTTCTATTAGCTCCGATGATAGAAGCGGCTCATCCCCCTGAAGGTTTATGACAAACTCTGGAGATGGAAGATCCTTAACAGCAAATGCAACTCTATCAGTCCCTGAAGGGATATCTGAGGGGGTCATAATGACTCTCACATCTTTCAGATCAGAAATTACTTCTGCAATTTTTTCACTATCTGTGGCAAGAACAATCTTACATTCCTTCACTTCTAACGCATTTTCTACCACCCATCTGATAACAGGTTTACCTGAAAGGAGAGCCAATAATTTCCCAGGGAATCTCGTGGAGGAGAATCTGGCGGGAATAACAATATAATTACTCATCTCTACGGAAACAGAGGCAGGTTTTTCAATCCCCTATTCTCCACAAAACCTGCCATTATATTAAAATTCTGAATAGCCTGTCCACTGGCACCCTTCACAAGGTTATCAATGGCAACAAAAATCTTCACAATATCGCCATCTACAGCCCAGCCTATATCCACGAAATTGGTCCCCCTCACATTCTTAATAGCAGGAGAAGAATTACCAATCACTCTCACAAACTTTTCTCCTCCATAATATTTCTCGTACACCTCTTTTAGGTTGCTGTTATTCAACTTTTCTTTCATTTTCATGTAAATAGAGGAGAGGATCCCTCTATCCACAGGAAGAAGATGAGGCGTAAAAATCACATCCGTCCCAAGATGTTCATCCATCTCCGCCTTATGTCTGTGTCCATTTATTTTATAAGGATAAAAATTCTCATTAACTTCGGGAAAATGGAGACTTTCTGAGGGACTCCTGCCTGCACCTGTTACTCCAGATTTAGAATCAACGATCACAGCTCCTTCTACAAGGTTTTCCTTGACAAGAGGATAAGCCCCAAGAATCACAGAAGTTGGATAGCAACCGGGATTTGCCACGAGCCGTGCTTCTTTAATTTTTTCCCTGTAAAGCTCCGGAAGTCCATACACAGCTTCTTCTATTAACTGGGGATCCTGATGTTCACCGTACCATTTTTCATATCCTTCCCGGCTTTTAAGCCTGAAATCAGCTCCCAGGTCAATTACCCTTCCATATTCAAGAAATTTCCTTGCATGAAGCATACTAACACCATGGGGTAGAGATAGAAAGTAAAAATCTGCATCATCTCTGATCTCAGTTATAGATTTAAACCTAAGATCCGGATAAATACTTTTCAAATAAGGGAAAACATCTGAAATCCCTCTGCCTTTGAAACGACGGGAAGTGACAGATACAACCTCAACTCCTCTGTGATAATAAAAAAGGCGGAGAAGATCTCCGCCTGTGTATCCACTGGCTCCAATAATAGCAACCCGTATTTTTTCCACCTAATTAATTTTACCTCTTTGAAAACTGATGGCTTCTTCTCGCTTTATGCTTTCCGTATTTCTTTCTCTCTACTTTTCTTGCATCTCTAGTTAGAAAACTCGCTTTCTTAAGTGCAAGTCTAAGGTTTTCATCGTAAAGCACAAGAGCTCTTGCTATTCCATGTCTTATTGCTTCAGCCTGAGCCGACTTGCCACCACCTTTAATATTAACATAAATATCAAACTTATCCTGAAGGTTAGTAATTGCAAGAGGTTGCTTTATCTTTATAAGTGAAGTAATCCTGTCAAAATACTCTTCGGGAGGCATATTTTTATTTATAATAATTTTCCCCGTACCAGGCGTTAACCACACTCTTGCAACAGCTGTTTTTCTTTTTCCCACAGCATGCCATCTATCTTCGCTCATATTACCTCCAATTATCAAATATCTATCTCAAGTGGCTCTGGTTTTTGAGCTTGATGTGGATACTCAGGTCCTGGATATATTCTTAACTTTTTCATCTGCTTCCTTGCTAACCTGTTTTTGGGCATCATACCTCTAACAGCATGATAAAGAACATACTCTGGATGCCTTTCAAACATCTGCTTAGCGGTGAATTCCTTCAAACCACCCGGGTATCCACTGTATTTGTAGTACATCTTTTGATTTAATTTCTTACCGGTAAGTCTCACTTCTGCAGCATTTATCACCACTACAAAATCTCCCACATCTGCATGCGGGGTAAATTCAGGTTTGTGCTTTCCTCTTAAAATCTTTGCAATCTGGCTGGCAAGCCTGCCCAGTGTCTTGCCTTTTGCATCAATGAGATACCACCTTTTCTCCACTTCACCAGTCTTAAAACTGTAAGTACGCATAAACCTACCTTTTTCTTTTTGCTTTCTAATTATAAGAAGTAAAAAAATACTGTCAAGCAGTAAAACCCCCTCTTCTTGAAAAAAACTCTGCTTTTCCTATCATAAATTTAAGAAGGAGGAAACTAAAATGAAGCGGGTAAAAATATACTTTCAAGAGACAAGGCCTCAATTTTTAGTTCTTTCAATAATTCTTGTAGTACTGGGCTGGAGCGTATCAGTACTTCTTAACTCACACACTTCTCTCTTTAACATGCTTCTTGCCCTCGTAGGTTTGATTCTCTTACACATAAGTGTTAATGTTCTAAATGACTATTTTGACTATAAAACTGGTATTGATCTCAACACCGAACGAACTCCCTTCAACGGAGGAAGTGGGATTTTAACATCAGGGCTTATGAAACCAGTTGAAGCCCTGATATTTGGGGTTGTCTCTTTTCTTCTGGCTATTCCTATCGGCCTGTATTTTCTTGATATTGTGGGGTTGAAAATTCTTCCTATTTTTATCTTAGGTGCAATTTTTGTTCTTCTCTATACCCCCATCCTTACCAGAATAGGCTACGGTGTTTCTGAAATTTCAGCAGGTTTAGGACTTGGGACCCTCCCCGTCTATGCTACATATCTTGTAATTACAGGGAAATATGAACTTATTCCCCTTCTGTATTCAATCCCTTCGGGATTTCTCGTATCTGCACTCCTTCTCCTAAACGAAATCCCAGACAAAGAAGCAGATAAGTTAGGGGGAAGAGAAACCCTACCGATACAGATCGGGGAGAAAAAGGCTTTCAGTGTATACATTTTGCTCGTGGGGAGTGCCTATGCATGGATATTGGGCTGTGTAATTGCCGGGGTTTTTCCTCCACTTGTGCTAATTTCTCTCCTTACCATCCCTCTTTTCATAGCTAATTTAAAAGAGGGGGAAAAATCCATTGATACCCCTCAATTTGCCAAAATTCAGGGAAGAAATATCCCCATAGTGCTCTTCACCCAGCTCCTTCTCGCCATAGGAATCTTCCTCCACTATCTTATAATGAGGTAAAAAATGAATGAACTGGTTAAAAAAATCAATGCACTAAGAAAAGAAAAAAATGCAGTACTTGTTGCCCATAACTACCAGAGAGGCGAAATTCAAGAGATAGCAGACTACACAGGAGACTCGCTACAACTGGCAAGAATTGTAAAAGACCTTCCTCAGGAAATTATAGTTGTTGCGGGTGTTTATTTTATGGCAGAAACTGCTGCAATTCTTTCACCTGATAAAAAAATTCTAATTCCCAGAATTGATGCCACCTGTCCCCTTGCTGAGATGATCACAGTGGAAGATATTAAAATGATAAGGAATAAACTCCCTAACCACGCAATAGTTACCTATGTCAATTCCATAGCTGAGATAAAAGCTGAGAGTGATATTTGCTGCACATCTGCCAATGCCGTTAATGTGGTAAATAATCTTCCCTCAGAAAAAGTCTTTTTCACCCCCGATAGGAATCTTGCTCAATGGGTGAAAAAACACTCTATGAAAGAACTGAAATGGTGGGATGGATACTGTCCCGTTCACCGGAGGCTAAAAAGGGAAGATGTTGAGAAACTCAAGAAAAAATACCCTGATGCCAAATTTGTGGCGCATCCAGAATGTAATCCAGATGTTCTGGAACTGGCAGACCATGTATGCAGTACCTCAGGGCTTTACCCTTATGCTCGTGAAGTTGACGCCAGAACAATAATAGTTGGAACAGAAAATGGTGTGCTTTATAAATTAAAAAAGGAAAATCCAGATAAAAATTTCATAATTGCTTCTCCTCTACTGGAGTGCGTTAATATGAAAAAAATTACTCTTGAAGATATCTATCTCTCCCTGAAAGAGGAAAGGTATCAGATTACTCTGCCCGAAGAGATCAGAGTAAAAGCTTTTGAAGCTGTGGAGAAGATGACGCAGGTCACATAAGGTGAAACTTACACTTCCTCCACTTTTTCTTTACAATACTGCTGAAGATCTCGCAGGAAACCTTCTTATTTTAGTTGCAGATAGAGAGGAAGCAGAGGAAATTTATTCACAGCTCATTCAGATACCTTCAAATAATCTGATAATACTTTACTTTCCTCCAAAAGATATTGCTCTTTTTGATGAATCTTCACCCCATCCCATAATTTCTCTGAGAAGAATAAAGACACTTCTTGCTCTCATAGAGGAGAAGAAACGAAAAATGGTAATAATCCCATATAAGGAACTCCTATACAGAGTTCTATCCGCAGGCTCTCTTATCAAAAGCAGGATTAAAATTAAAAAAGGAGAGCTGCTGAGAAGGGATTTTCTTATAAAAAAATTAATTAATTACGGTTATGAACCCGCCCATAGAGTTGAAAATCATGGGGAAATTTCATACAGAGGAAGTGTTGTTGATTTTTTCCCACCAGAAGGAGAAAAAATAATCAGGATAGATTATTGGGGAGACACCATTGAAGAGATAAAGGAAATTGATGTCGAAACATACCACTCCCTTGATAAACTAAAAGAAGTTGAGGTAATACCTGTTAAGGAAACATTTTTAGAAGAAAATGCAGAAGAGCGGCTAAAAAAAAAGCTGGAAGAAATCCAAAAACTAAGAAAAATACCTCACTGGAAGGAAAGAGAATTCATTGAAAATTTTTCATATACCTTTTCTATCCCCCACATGGAATTTTCTATATCCTACTTCCATGACACAGTTCCACTTTTTTCGTATTTGGAAAATGAAAAATATTTTGTCCTTCAATCTGAGAATATCCTTAATTTTTCAGGGGAACTTAAAGAGCTTGAGAAAGAAGTAGAAAAAAAATACAGGGAAGCATTAAAAAATAACCAGTTTTTGCCAGACCTTTCTGAAATCATCGCAAGGCCTGAAGAAGTGGAGCAATTTCTAAAAACCCTTTCCCCTTTGACTGAGACCTCTCTTTCCCTCTGCACTCTCTTTTCAACTCTATTACCTCTTAAAGAGGAGAACATTATTTTATTCAACAAAAGCGTAGAAAAACTTCTAAGAACAGGTTATCGCATAATTTTTTTTTACACAAACACATGGGAAAAAGAAAAACTTCACGCGTTTTTTACCTCTACTAATGAAGTAAATTTCAAGGAAATCCCTTTTACTACTCCAGGAATTTACCTCACTCATTGCAATATCTACAAAGGGTATGTGGATGAAAGAAACAAGATCATCTTCATCGGGAGGGAAAATTGGGAAGAAATAAAAAAACAGCGTCTGTGGAAAATCAGAAGGGGGAAAAGAAAATTAGAACTTACTTTGGCAGACATAAGACCTGGAGAATATGTTGTTCATGAAGATCATGGGATAGCGATCTATCGTGGGCTTACTACTCTGTCAGGTAAGGGTGATTTTATTCTCCTGCAATTTGCAAATGGGAAAGTGTATGTCCCGGTCTTCAAGTTTGATAAGATCTCCCCGTACATTGGTGAGGAAGAACCAGAGCTGAGCTTATTAGGGACTCCGCAATGGAAAAAATTGAAGGAGAAGGTAAATGAAAGTGTTGAAAAACTTGCAGCAGAACTGTTGAAAATCTATGCAGAAAGAGAGGTTCTTGAGGGTCATGCCTTTTCCCCTCCTGCTGAAATCTATAGCGCCGTTGAAGAGAGTTTCCCCTTTGAAGAAACTCCCGATCAAGAAAATGCCATTGAAGAAACGGTGAAAGAGATGATGTCTCCAAGGCCCATGGAGAGGTTAATCTGCGGAGATGCAGGCTTCGGAAAAACAGAAGTGGCTCTCAGAGCAGCGGTGAAAGCAGTTGAAGATGGAAAACAGGTGGCATTTATGGCACCAACAACAGTCTTATCCCTTCAGCATTACTCACTTTTTAAGGAAAGATTGCAGGGGTTACCCATAAGAGTTGAGCTTCTAAACAGATTTATCCCCCTGAAAAAGCAGAAAGAAATCATCAGGAAAATAGCAAGTGGTGAAATTAACATAGTAATTGGAACTCACAGGCTGCTTTCCAGAGAGATAAATTTTAAGGATCTTGGAGTAGTAATAATAGATGAGGAGCAGAAATTTGGTGTAAGGCAGAAGGAAAAATTAAGAAAAATAAAAAGCACCGTTGACACCCTCCTTCTCACTGCTACCCCAATTCCAAGGACACTTCACTCAGCTCTATCTGGATTGAGGGCAGTTAGTGTAATAACTACCCCTCCCAAAGGGAGAAAGGAAGTAGAAACAAAGATAATAGAGTGGAATAGCAAAGAAATAAGGACAGGAATTGCAAGGGAATTAGAAAGGGGGGGACAGGTTTTTGTAATTTTTAACAGGATAGAAGGCCTGCAAGAAATTTATGAAGCTATTAAATCTCTAACCCCTCCCGGCACTCGTGTTACATCTGCGCATGGACGGATGGAAACAAGAGAATTAGAAAGGAGAATCCTCGCCTTCTACAATGGAGAATATGATGTCTTTGTTTCCACAACTATAATTGAATCAGGAGTAGACATCCCTGGAGCAAATACCATATTTATCTTAAACGCCCATAAGTTTGGATTATCAGAACTCTACCAGTTAAGGGGAAGGGTAGGAAGAGCAGATGTTAAGGGGTATGCATACTTAGTTATTCCCGCAGAAGAGAAAAAAAACCCAAAGGTCATGAAAAAACTTGAAGTACTGAAAAGTTTTTCAAAACTTGGGAGTGGTTTCAAAATAGCCCTGAAGGATCTGGAGCTAAGAGGTGCAGGAGAACTTTTAGGAAGAAAGCAGCATGGATTTATGAATAAATTGGGATATGAGCTTTACATGAAAATGCTACAGAGGTCAATAACAAAATTAAAAGTACATAAAGAAGGAATTCGAGAAGAAGTAGAGATCAAAACAGGAATGGCTGCATTTATACCACATTATTACATATCAGATATAGAAGAAAGGCTAAGTTATTATTATCACTTATCAACAGCGGTAAACAAGGAAGAAATCAACTCTGTAAGAAAAGAAATGGCTGAAATATATGGCCCACTTCCAGAAGAAACTCAACTACTTATTGAAATTTATAAATTAAAACTCACTGCGTCCAGGATTGGCATAAAAGAGATTAGAATCACGGGAAGGAGGATAAAAATATTTCCATCTCCAGAAACAAAAATAAGATTAGAGCATCTAATTTCTTTGAGAAAAAAAAATAAAAATTTTACATTTACCTCTTCCTACCTTTTATGGGAAGGGGATGTAAAAGATTTTAAATTTATCAATAGTGTCATTGATGAGTTGAATTTTCTCTCCTCATAAAGTGAAAGGCGAATTCTTGACAAAAATAATAAAATATTATAAAATCAATAATCACAAAAGAAATTCCTGAAGGAGGCAAATCAGAAATGAATGGCGAGAGAATTATTGATGCAGAATCAAGACACTATATCCTGGAAAGATTTAAGGGTGAGCTTAAAAAGCCTGTAACCATAGATATTTTTGCCAACAGATTAGCAACAGTTGGACCTGCTCTTGAGTATACAAATTTTACTCTTCAGTTTATTCATGAGCTTGCTGAGCTTGCCGATGGAAAAATAAAAGTTAATGAATACAGCACAATTGATGCTGAGGCAAAGGAAAGAGATGTGAAGATGTCCCCCACTGTGCATATTGGATGGGATGAGGGGTATCTTATTGAATATATGGGTGCTCCAGCAGGGTATGAAGCCTCCGCATTTATAGATACTGTAATTCAGGTTTCTCAGGAGAAACCTGGACTATCCAAGACATCTGAAATTCTCCTGAAATATCTAAAAAAGCCTGTAACAGTAGCGTGTTTTGTAACTCCCAGTTGCCCATACTGTCCACAGCAGGTTCTTTTGGATAATAGAATTGCTATAGCTACAAATGGATTTGTTAAGGCTATCTGTGTTGAAGCTGAGGAGAACATGGAGCTCTCCAACAGATGGAGGGTAAGATCGGTCCCGGAACAGGTAATAAATGATGACCCGGACTCAATAACAATAGGAGTTCAACCTGAGACCAGTTTTGTTAAACAGATACTTGAATATGGGGCTGATCCTGAGGATGTTAAAAAGGCTCTTCGGGAGATGGAAGAAGCTATGAGGGAGGCAGCTAAACTGGTGGATAACCCCGATCATCCCGTGGTTTTAACCGATGATAATTTTGAAGGTGCGATAAAAAAATATCCTCTCCTCATAGTTGATTGCTGGGCTGAATGGTGCCAGCCGTGCAAGATGATAGCTCCTATTGTGGAGGAGATGGCAAAAGATTACCAGGGAAAAATTACTTTCGGTAAACTGGATACGGACAATAATCCCATTACAGCCAATAAATACCGCATTAGATCTATTCCAGTTCTCTTAATCTTTAAGAATGGTGAGCTTGTGAATCAGATTGTGGGAGCGATGCCCAGAACGAGGCTTGAACCTCAAATTGTAAGATATCTGGAAGACAGCCAGTTAATTTAGTATAATTATGTATGATGTTATTTGAAAAGAAGATTCTGGTTGTTGATGATAGTGCAGCTGTAGTTAGTACACTCCGAACTTTTCTTGAAATTGAGGGGTATGAAGTTGTTGTTGCAAGATCAGGGGCTGAGGGTTTTAAAATAGCAAAAGAAGAGCATCCTGATCTGGTCATCACGGATTTTGTTATGCCAAATATCAATGGATATCATTTTACTAAGATGCTTAAGGCGGATCCTGAGACAGCAGATATTCCCGTAATCTTGATTTCTTCCAAGGGCGATAAGGTAGGAGAAAAGTTTAAAGAGCTCACAGGAGTTATTGATTATCTCACAAAACCATTTACTACCAGAGAACTTAAACAGGTTATTTCAAGGATTTTAAAGGAAGAGTAATTAAGAGCTCTTTTCTTTTATTATTTCTCTCAATTTCTGGAAAGCATCTTCGATTTTATCAGGATCTTTTCCCCCACCCTGAGCAAAGGTGGGGCTACCTCCACCTCTTCCCCCAAGTAGAGGAACAATTTCTCTCACCAGCTCCCCCGCATTAAATTTTTTTATTAAATCTTTACCGACAGCAATAAAAATAACTCCCTTGCCCTTTACATTCCCACCCACAGTAACAATACCACTTCCTATCTTTGCCCTCATTTTATCAAGGGCTGATTTTAACTCCTTATCAGATGAGGAATCAATCCTTCTTGCTGCAAACTTTATCTTGTTTATTTCTTCTTCTAATGGTGAAGAGGATGGTCCTTCAAGCTGAAGTGAAAGAATCTTGCTCTGCAGTAACTCAATTTCCTTTTCCTGCTGATTTATTTTTTCAAGGAGTTTTTTAGCTCTGTTTTTAAGCTCCTTCTCCGAAACATTAAGAATATGGGATAGTTCCCTTACATCTTCGTGAAGGGTGGCAAAATATCTATATGCTCCTCCTCTGGTTACTGCTTCAATTCTCCTTATGCCTGCTGCTACTGCTGATTCGCTGATTATTTTAAAAATACCTATATGGGAGGTGTTTGAAACATGAGTACCGCCACACAGTTCCCTGCTGTAATCTCCCACCGAAATTACCCGCACAGTTTCTCCATATTTTTCCTCAAAAAGGGCAACAGCTCCAGAGGATACCGCTTCTTGGTATTGCATGACATCAACTTTTACTGGGATTGCCTCAAAAATTTTCCCGTTTACTTCCTCTTCAACAGCCCTCAATTCTTCAGGTTTAATTGCAGAAAAATGGGTGAAGTCAAATCTGAGATAATCAGGTCCCACAAGAGAACCTGACTGATTAACATGTTCCCCAAGAATATTTTTTAATGCCCTGTGTAGTAGATGAGTTGCAGTATGATTAGCCATAATATTTCTTCTTCTCTGCTCATTCACCTCAAGAAGGATGGTATCTCCTTTGTTCAGAGTGCCGTGTTTTAATTTCGCTTTGTGGACAATGAGTCCCAGAATAGGCTTCTGGGTATCCAGTACCACACCATCGGCACTTTCATTTTTAAGAATTCCGGTATCGCCTACCTGACCACCTGATTCTCCATAGAATGGAGTAACAGAGGTAATCATTTCAAATTCTTCTCCTTTTTTCACCTCTTTCACAGCTCTTCCATCCCGGATGAGATATTTTATGATCCCTTCTGCCTTGAGTGTGGTATATCCAACAAATTCTGTTGCCCCTGTTTCGTTCATAACCGATGCGTAGATATTTCTCTCATCCGCTTCCTTTGATCCTTTCCACGCTTTTTTTGCCCTTTCTCTCTGTTTTTTCATTTCTAAGTTAAAGCCTTTAATATTCACATCAAAACCATTTTCTCTTGCAATTAGTTGGGTTAGGTCCAGAGGGAATCCATAGGTGTCGTATAATTTGAAGGCAAAGTCACCTGGGATAATAGTTGAATTGCTATTTTTAAGGATCACCATCTCTTCTTCAAAAAGTTTCAGTCCCTTTTCAAGGGTTTCACCAAACCTCTCCTCCTCTCCTTTCACAACCTGAGTGATCAGAGACGCTGCTTTTTTCAATTCAGGATAGATATCTTCATAATCCCTAACTACCTCTTCACACACCTGATAGAAGAATGGTTTTTTCATACCTAATTTTCTTGCATATCTTAGAGCTCTCCTAATGATTCTTCTGAGAACATATCCTCTTCCCTCATTTGATGGCAGGATCCCATCTGCAATAAGAAAGGAGACTGATCTTGAATGATCAGCTATTACCCTGATAGCTATATCTGATTCATCATTTTCTTCATATGCTGTACCGGTTAGCTCCTCAATTTTTGAAATGATCCTATAAAACAGGTCGGTATCAAAATTATTTCTGACTCCCTGTACCACAGCAGCGAGTCTTTCAAGTCCCATTCCAGTATCAATACTTGGCCGTGGGAGAGGAGAGAGATTCCCCTTCTCGTCTCTGTTGTACTGCATAAAGACGAGGTTCCACAATTCAAGGTACCTGTCGCAATTACCTCCAACATAGTTTTCACCAGGAGGACATGGGAAATCTTTCCCCTGATCATAAATTATTTCAGAACAGGGTCCACATGGTCCTGTTTCTCCCATTGCCCAGAAATTGTCTTTATCTCCCATTCTGTATATTCGCTCAGGGGAGATCCCAATTTCTCTTTCCCATATTTCAAAAGCTTCATCATCTTTTTCATGAATGGTTATATATAGCTTATCTTTTTCCAGTCCAATTATTTCAGTTAGAAATTCCCATGCAAAAATAATTGCATCCCTTTTGAAGTAATCTCCAAAGGAAAAATTCCCCAGCATTTCAAAAAAAGTATGATGTCTCGCGGTGTGCCCAACATTTTCTAAATCGTTATGTTTTCCTCCAACTCTCAGGCATTTCTGGCATGAGGTTGCTCTGGTATAACTCCTTTTTTCTTCTCCTAAGAAAACCCTTTTAAATTGGACCATTCCAGCATTGGTAAAAAGGAGAGAAGGATCGTCGTAGGGGACAAGGGGAGAGCTTGTAATTCTTGTATGGCCTTTTTCCTCAAAATAGTGTAAAAATAACTCTCTCAGTTCTTTCCCACTTCTTTTTTTAACCATTTTTATCTGTCTGAGTTTGGTTTAGAATTTGTCAAAATCGAAATCGCTTCCACCCTCTCCCTTGTCTTTCCCTTCTTCCTCCGACATTTCCGCTTCCAGATCTGTCCATCCAGCATCGCTGGTTCCTGAAACACCACTGGCTCTCAGTTTAAAATCGTCGGGGTTAGAACTCTGTCTAAGAGCTTCTTCAAAAGTAATTAATCCTTTTTTATATAAAAACATCAATGACTGATCAAAAGTTTGCATTCCATATGAAAGATGTCCCTTTGCAATGGCATCTGGAATTTCTCTTGTCCGATCTTTGTCAATGATTAATTCTTTTATCCTTGGTGTTACAATCATTATTTCCAGTGCAGGCACCCTTCCTTTCCCATCCGCCCGTGGCACAAGCCTCTGAGCAATTACTGTTCTCAAAACTGCTGCCAATTGTAGCCTGACCTGTTTTTGCTGATAGGGGGGAAAAACAGACACTATTCTGTTAATTGTCTCTGTAGCATCAAGGGTGTGAAGAGTGCTTAAAACAAGGTGTCCTGTTTCTGCTGCTGTTAATGCTGTTTCTATTGTCTCAAAATCCCTCATTTCACCAACCATTATTACATCTGGATCCTGACGAAGAGCACTTTTAAGAGCCACTGCAAAAGATAGTGTATCAGTACCAACTTCTCTCTGATTAACAATACTTCTTTTGTCCCTGATAAGAAATTCTATGGGATCCTCAATTGTTATTATATGCTTGGTTTTTCTGCTATTTATATAATCAATCATGGCGGCTAAACTTGTTGATTTACCACTTCCCGTTGTTCCTGTTACAAGAATGAGCCCCCTTTCGTAGTCTGCTATCTTTTCAAGAACAGAGGGTAAGTTTAATTGTTCAAATGTTGCTACACCAAAGGGAATTACCCTGAGGACTATTCCTATGGTGCCCCTCTGCTGAAAAACATTTACTCTGAAACGTCCAAGCCCAGGTACACCGTAAGCAAGGTCAAGCTCATGATTCCTCTTAAAATCTTCTTTTTGTATAGGACTCATTATACCCAGAGCCATTCTGTTAATCTCATCAGGGGTAAGTCTCTTGGCATCTTTATAGGGAACGAGTTTACCGTTGATCCTGAAGGTCGGGGGTAATCCCGCTTTGAGATGGATGTCAGAGGCACCTGCTCTCAGAGCTATTTTAAGAATGTCATTTAATTCCACCATCTTTCACCTCAGGTTCTTTTTCTTCTTCCTTTGTCTCAGGAAGTGGAGCGAGTCCAGAGTGTTCACGGATAAGATTTTCCAGTTTTCTGGCCAGATCAGGATCTTCCTTTAGAAATTTCTTTGCATTTTCTCTTCCCTGTCCAAGCCTTGTTCCTTCATAGGAGTACCATGAGCCGCTTTTTTCTATAATGCCAATGTTTACCCCTATGTCAAGGATCTCTCCTTCTTTACTGATACCTTCTCCATACATTAAGTCAAACTCCGCTTCCCTGAAGGGGGGAGCTAATTTATTTTTTACGACTTTTGCCCTTATCCTGTTACCCGTGTTGTCGGTACCCTCTTTAATTGATAAAATTCTTTTCACCTCCACTCTTACAGAGGAATAAAATTTTAATGCTGTCCCACCTGTTGTTGTTTCCGATGGTCCATAATAACTTCCTCCAATTGCCTTTACTCTTGTTTGATTGATGAAAATAAGTGTGGTATTGGATTTTGAAACTGTGGCAGTTAGTTTTCTAAGAGCCTGTGACATTAATCTTGCCTGCAGGCCGATCTGGTATTCTCCCATATCTCCCTCAATTTCGGCTCTTGGTGTTAGGGCAGCAACTGAGTCAACCACGATGACATCCACAGCTCCGCTTCTAATTAGAATTTCTGCGATTTCAAGAGCCTGCTCCCCCGTATCTGGCTGGGAGATGAGAAGAGGATCGATCTGAACCCCGAGTTTTTTTGCATAGTAAACATCAAGGGCGTGTTCAGCATCTATGAATGCTGCAATGCCTCCATTCTTCTGAGCTTCAGCAATAGCATGAAGAGCGAGAGTGGTTTTCCCTGTAGCCTCTTGGCCATATATTTCAATAATTCTCCCCCTTGGAAATCCCCCAACTCCAAGGGCTGTGTCAAGTCCCAGAGAACCAGTGGAGATAACTTCTACTTTTGGAAGTTCTGCCCCCCCCAATTTCATTATTGATCCTTTTCCAAATTGCTTTTCTATCGTTGTAATAGCGTAATCAAGAGCCTTCTCTTTATTTCTTTCTCCTCCTCCTCCATCTTCCATCATTGGAATGTTTTTTTTCTCC
>JALTID010000003.1 GCA_027004335.1 bacterium | reverse complement strand
TGTCAAGCATCTCCTTGAGAAAGGGTTTATTAAAATAAGTGGCAAAAAACCTGGTACTGGTGGAGCTCAGCTACTGGTAACAACTGATCTATTCCTGAAAATTTTTAATCTGGAATCGCTGGAAGACCTTCCATCTCTTGAAGAGATAGAAGATTTCCTTGAGGAAACTGCTTCAAAGCAATTAAGTTTATTACCTGAAGATGAGATTGAATAAATACATAGCCTCTTCCGGCTTGTTTTCCCGAAGGAGATCTGATGATTTGATTTTTGGGGGAAAGGTAAAAGTAAATGGGGTAGTAATAAAAGAACCGTGGTGTGAGGTAATAGAAGACAGAGATGTTGTTGTGGTGGAGGACAGGGTGGTAAGGCCAAGGAAAAAGCAACTCTACCTGAAACTATACAAGCCCGCAGGATACGAAACTGTAATTGAGAAAAGAGGTGATTTCCCTGGACTTATGGATCTGATAGAAGATATTCCAGAAGGGGTTTTCCCTGCAGGGAGGCTTGATGTGAACACCGAGGGGCTTGTAATTCTTACCAGTGATGGAGAATTCTCATACATTTTAACACATCCAAAATATGAGATCCCCCGTAGATATAAGGTTAAAACAAGAGGAGAACTTTCTGAAGAGGAGCTTGATAGAGTTGTGCAAGGGGTTACCATGGGAAAAGGGGAGAAAGGTAAGTTTGATGCTATTTCTCCTGTAAAAACAGGTAAATTTAGCTGGTACGAAGTTGTGCTGCATGAAGGTAAATATCACGAAATTAGAAGAGTTTTCTCAGCCCTTGGTTATAAGGTTATGAGATTGATCAGGTTTTCTTTTGGAGAAATTTATCTTGGTAGCATGAGAAGAGGAGAGATGAAAAAATTTACCGGTGAGGAAATGGGGTTTGTAAGAAACCTGAGGAAAAAATTTACTTCAGAACACTGATCTGAAGCACAACACCAGCACCGGGATTTCCGGCAACTCTTGTAGAAGTGGAAGCATCTTCAATTTCCACATAAGGGTTTGTATTTCTTACCTCATCAAGGTGTGAAATTAAATCAACATAATCCACATTTCTGTTCTTGATAATTGGTCTTATCGCTATTTTCACTGGTTCATCGCTTAGCCTCAAATATTCTGCTAACTTTTTCCATGAGGCAGATGAAGTTATGGGATAGATGTATGTGATTTTGTTCTCAAGTTTTTTCCTTTGATTCTGAATAGTGTTAATAAAGTCATTAAATTCTTCAGAGGCGAGCTTTAAAGAAGCTTCATCAGGTGCAGGTGATGGGGAGGTAAGTCCCTGCATATTTTGAAGGGTATCTTTATTTTCCGTTAGAGTGATGTTTCTGTTTTCCCTATGGGAAGATGCCGGTACGCTGCTTTCTTCTGTTAGGTTAAGAAATGATGGGATTGCTATTATTGCTAAAATAAGTGCCAGTGTCAATGCAGGCACCAGGAAATGCAGGAGAGGTGAACTTTTCTCTCTAAATCTTTCTTCTTCTATTTTCTTCATGATCTTAAGATGTAGGTTTGGTGGGGGAGCTGGTTTGTATCTTGCCACAGCATGGGTAAGCTTGAGAAGGTTCCTGTACTTTTGTATTTCTTCTCTGCATTCAGGGCACTTTTCAACAAGTCTGTTAAATTCTTCTAATTCTTTCCCAGATAATTCCCCTTCAATGTAGAGATCAATTTTTTTCAACAGTTCTTCTCTTTTCACTTTTCTCCATCCTTCAAATAGGGTTCAAGTTTCTTTTTAAGAACTTCTCTTGCCCTGTGAATTCTTGATTTAACTGTACCTTCCGGTAATTTTAAAATTTCTGCTATTTCCTGATAAGATTTTTCTTCTAAATCTCTGAATATTATCACCACCCTGAATTCCTCCGGAAGTGCATAAATTTCTTCTATGATCTTGTGATATGTTTCTTTGCCAATATAATCTTCCTCTGATGTTCTCTCATTTGAAGAGACCTCAATTCCATAATCTTCATCCTCCCCTCTCACTGAGGTTTCGTTTATAAAACCTGAATCATAGTGTCTCCGTTTTTTTAAGTAATTAAGCCGATTTATTGCAGCGTTTAGTGTTATTTGGTACAGCCATGTTGAAAATTTTGATTTACCCTTAAAGCTGTTTATCTTTTTGAAAACTTTTATGAATACTTCCTGTGTAAGATCTTCGGCTTCTCCATAGTCGTTGAGGATCCGCATGCTCAGAGAGAAAACCTGGTGTGAATATTTTTGCACCAGCTCCGAAAATGCATCTTCATTTCCCTTTCTCGCTGCGATAACCAGCTCAAAATCTGGATCGTTAAATCTGTTAATTGTCAATTCAAAAAGTTCTCCGTCCACGTAAAATTTAGACAGTAAAATTGTAGAAAGGTTCTATGCCTCCATCCGCTTTAAGATTTCAATTCTCTTTCTCAATGGGGGATGTGTTTCAAAAATTGTGTCTTTTATATCTGCATCTTCCTTCAATGGATTTACAATGAAAAGGTGCTGATTTCCCTTACTCGCTGATGGAACAAATACATTCCCCTGAAGTAATTTCTCAAGAGTTTTTCTGAGTCCTGCGGGGTTTCTTGTTAGTTCCACCGAACCTGCGTCTGCAATAAATTCTCTTTTTCTTGAAATTGCCATCTGCAGGAGAAAGGCGATAACGGGGGAAAGCGCTACAAATCCAAGGAGGAGAAGGGTAATAATGATGTTGCCTTTAAATGGTATGTCAAACTCCTCACTTTCATCCCAGCTTCTCCTTCCCCCAATAAAAATGAATCCTCTCAAGGCAATATCTGAGAAAATTACTATGAGACCAGCAAGAGCAGTAACTGTGATCATCAGTCTCGTATCGTAAAACCGTATATGGGAAATTTCATGACCAATAACAGCCTGGAGTTCCTCCCTTGATAGATTTTCAAGCATTCCTCTGGTCACTGCAACAGAAGAATTTTCAGGTGAAAATCCAGTAGAGAATGCATTCATCCCCTTTGTTTCCACCACATATACTGCTGGTTTGGAAATTCCTGCTGCAATGGACATCTCTTCAACTACATGATGAAGAATCGGTTCTTCTTCAGGAGAAACTCTCCCTGCACCAACGAAAGAAAGTGAGATATCTTTTCCCCAGATAAGAGCTACCATAACCCACAGGATTGCAACTCCGCTGCTGACCATCAGTCCTGTTCTGTAATTTCCATAGAGGTATCCGATTGCACCTCCCACAGCGGCAAATAGCATGATAAAAAGGAAAACCAGCAGAACGGTATTTCTTTTATTTCTTGAAATGACTTCGTAGAAGTCAAGTCTCCCATCTTTTACAGGTAGCTCTGGAAGTGAAGGGAAAACAAATGGCTTTTTCTCTTCTAACTTTTCTTTTGCCTCTGGAGGCAGAGGCTCACCACACAGCTCACAAAACTGTGCGTCTGGTTTATTTAAAAACCCACAGTTGGGGCAGGGGATCCTGTCTTCAATCATCTAAGATTAACCTGGGGTACTTCTTTTTCTTCTTCAGGTATTTCAAAGAATTCAAATGGCTTGAAGCTAAACCATCCTGCCACAATATTTGCTGGAAATTGTTCTATTCTTGTGTTGTATTTCATCACCAGATCATTGTAGAGTTGCCTTGCAAAGGCGATTTTGTTCTCAGTGGTGGTAAGCTCTTCCATCAATTTTTGAACATTCTCGTTGGCTTTTAGCTGGGGATAATTTTCCACTACTGCAAAGAGTTGTCTCAGAGCAGCGGTTACTGCTCCTTCAGCCTCTGCCTGTTCTTTTGGAGATCGTGCCGTGGTAGCAGCATTTCTTGCCTGTATAACCTTTTCAAGTGTTTCCTGCTCATATTCCATGTAGTCTTTTACTGTTTCCACCAGGTTGGGAATAAGATCATGTCTTCTTTTTAACTGTACAGATATCTGTTTCCATGCATTTCTTACCCTGTTTCTGAGGGCGACTAGAGAATTGTAGGTTCCAATTACCCATAGAATGGTTAAAACAATTAAACCTAAGATGATCCATCCAACTATCATTTTTTACCTCCCCTTTTACTATTTTTTTTCTTTGAATTGCCTCCCCTTGGTTTAGATGATGCTCTTTTTGTTGTTGAAGGCATTTTTAATATCTTATGTTCCTCTTTCATGTAAGGAATGACACGCTCATTTATAAACTCTTTTATCTTGCAGTGAATAAGGTCAGGATATTCTACAAGGGCGGCGTGACTTCCTTTTTCCAGTATTATCATCTCTGCTGTGGGGATCATATCTTTCATCTTCTGTGATAGCCAGAGAGGTGTAAATGTGTCATTTTCTCCAGCGATGATCAGAACTGGTGGTTTTATTTCTGGAAGAATGTCTTCTGTGGTGTGGTGAGCCATGTAATTGAACATCTCTGCGGCAAATTCCCAGTTTAACTTTGCAAGATGTTCAAAATATGGCTTCATTTTTTCCTGAGAGGAGAGACACGGGTTAACACTCCTTAAAGCCAGTCCAATGTAAAATGGAATAGGTGTGTTAACAATGGGTGCAATAAGGGATATGAAAAAATTCATATATTTTTTCATAATGGGATAAATATAGGGAAAGGCCTTTTCCATAATATCTGTATCAAAAAATGTTCTAAATGGGTAGCCATAGGTTCCCAAGATTGGTACGAGTCCAACTACCTTCTCTGGAAAATGTTTGTAGTATTCAAAATTGAACTGGACCCCCATGCTGTGGCCAACCAGAATGTAATTTTTCAGATCAAGTTCTTCTACAATAGCATGAAGATCCTGAGCAAGAATATCCATGGAAGATTTTGAAAAATCTTCAGGCAAATCTGAATTACCATGACCTCTATAATCCCATATGAGCATTGGTCGTTTCCCTTCAAAATCTCTAACAAGATATCTCCAGTAGGATGTGTCACATGCTATCCCATTGGAGAAAATGATTACCGGTTCTTCCCCCGCGGGATAAAATCTGTACCAGATCCTTGTGTCATCTACAGGGCTTTTCACATAACCTTCTCTAACTTCACTCATTTGCTCCTCCTTCTGCCTCTTTTATCATTTTTAAGAATTCTTCCTCATTTATTATTCTTACTCCTAACTGCTGTGCCTTCTGGAATTTACTTCCGGGATTTTCTCCCACTACCACAAAATCTGTTTTTCTACTTACACTGGAGGCAACTTTTCCTCCAAGTTTTTCAATTATCTCTTTTGCATCTTCCCTGCTGAAGTTTTCCAGAGCCCCGGTAAATACAACTGTTTTTCCAGCAAATGGAGATTCTACAGATTTTGTTTCTTCCTCATATATGATTTCCACTCCTCCCTGCTGCATTTTTTCTATCAGTTTCAGGTTTGCCTCATTTTTGAAGAAATCAACAACACTTTCTGCAATTTCAGGTCCTATCTCATTTATGCTTACCAGATCCTCAAAGGTAGCCTTTCGGAGGTTATCAAGGGTTTTGAAATTCTCTGCCAGGACTTTTGCGATGTGTTCTCCTACATGTCTGATACCCAGTGCGTACAGGAATCTATCAAAGGGAATTTTCCTGGTATTATCTATTGCTTCAATAAGGTTTTTAGCTGATTTATCTGCAAAACCGGGAAGATTAACTATATCTTCATATTTTAAATAAAAAATATCTGCCATATCCTTGATG
>JALTID010000002.1:3480-5652 GCA_027004335.1 bacterium | reverse complement strand
GTCCAGTTAGGAGCCCGGTAACAGTATCTTCATTTATCAGGTTTGAGTTCATTAAAGTATTAATCAAATCCTTGATCTGCTGATTACTACTGCCCATGGAACCCAAGGCAGATTCAATAACACTGTTTAACATGCCAGACTTTAGAATCATTACAACTAACGCAGAAATAACCGGTGCTACATCATTAGCCCATGTAACCAGCGGAGCACCGGGACCAGCTTCAAAATTCGCCGAAATTTTTCTTAGTCTGTCCTCCATCCCATTACCTATGTTAAGCCGTAATTTCCCCTGAGAAGAAATAGTAACTCTTGGCACCCCACCTTCACTGCCACCAGCCCCAATCACGGAAGTGGAAAGATCAATATCCTTTATGTTAAATACTGCATATTCATTCCCATCCTGGTCTTTTTCATAAGCAATAAGATCATCACTCTGATCATCCTTCTCATTTTCTATTTCTGCTATGGTATCTGCAAATTCCTTCCAAGCAAGCTGAAAATCAGCTCGAGCAGTTCTGCTTTGTTGCACTCCGCCAGGTTTTGCAAGAGCAAGAAAAGTGTCATTTCTATTAAGCAGGAGAGTAAGTGTGTTAATTATTAGGGGTACTTTAGCAACATCATCATCCTGAATCCCTGGCAAAAGATAATAAAGGATAAAGTAATCTGTGGTGGTATCCAAAATATTTATATCATAACTGGCACTCATAAAGAAATGGAGCCACCCTAAGAGTATATTGAGGGAAGCCTCCAGGAAATGTACCTCGCCCATATCATGTTCGCCCGAGATATCCATTATTTTGAACTGACCTATTTTTACAGGGAAAGGGGATATAGTAAACTCAAGATGTCCGATATCTTCAATTTTTGCTAACTTTGACGACCAGTTTTCAATAGGATCAATTAAGTTTCTCATAAAACTCTTAATTATGGTATCAGTACCTCCAGCCATCTCTCTGAAATCCTGAATAAATATCTTCTTCTCCAATTCTGGAGAGCTTTGCGTTGCCCCCTGATTTAGCATGGTCCCTAATGACCCGAGAAGAGCACTTATATCGTTCACAGCATTATTTATCTGATACAACATATTTGACAGTACATATCCATAATACGCTTCAGACTTGTAATACTTGGGACCATCCCCGGCAATGAGACTACTGAATGCTTTATCAGCATTTTCATAATCAGCAGTGGAGAGATACTGTTTTCCCACATCAATCTGATGAAGAATTTCCTGTTTCTCCTTGGAGTCATCGTTGTTACTTTTGCTACAGCCTGCCCCCACAAAAAGGAAACCTGCCAACGCTAATGTCACCACCATCATCAAGATGTTTTTACCTTCCCACCTCTTCATCTTTAATTTTTAAAACCTCTTTTGACACCCTCTTCTTTTATTTCATATAATATAACAAAATCTCCTGTATTGCAAGAAAGAGCATAGTGGACATAAAAAGAGGTGAGATGCAGGGTAATTTGAAAAAATATTCATTGATAATCCTGTTCATAATTGCTCCTTTAATATTTTTCCCCCAGGAATTCATCCATATAAAAATCTTCTTTCTTCTCCTGGGGCTGACTCTTTTTTTACTATCAACGGAGAACTTAACTTTTAGGCCTTCATCAATTTTTTTGTTTGTTTTGCTCATCCTCTGGATCATCCTCTCAGCCATTAACA
This sequence comes from bacterium, assembly GCA_027004335.1. GTDB lineage: Bacteria > JALSQH01 > JALSQH01 > JALSQH01 > JALSQH01 > JALTID01. The sequence continues at coordinate 3,980 of JALTID010000002.1, read as the reverse complement.
AACAATGGTACCTTGTTTTGCTTTTATCCGCATATACTGCTATTGCTGGGCTCTCAATTCTGGAAATTCCCTCTGATAAATTTTTACATTTTTCCATCATATCTCTGACAATAGTTTCTATAGTTGGAATTTTTCAGTTTTTAAAAATCATTCCAGTTCCCCTGGATATCTATCACCACCCTGATTATTCATCTGTGATGGGATTATCAAATTATGCCGCACACTACGGTGGCCCCATCCTGTTTCCCATTGGATGGTGGATAATATTTAAGAACAAAAAAAACAAAATAATAAATCTGACTGCACTTGCACTCATAATTTTTTATCTACTGATAATAAAAAACAGGTCCCTCTATGCAGGTCTGGGATTTGCTACTTTAGTTTTTTTGACTTTCTGGAAGCAGAAAAAAATTATAAAAACCCCCCTGCTTTTTCTCTATCTCCTGCTGTTTATATTTGCAATAAGGTCAATTCCTTTTAAAAAAATAGTAACTCTAAGA
>JALTID010000002.1:0-3470 GCA_027004335.1 bacterium | reverse complement strand
CGCAAGATTCAGGTACTACACCTATTCAGATACCATAAAATTGATAAAGGATCATCCTCTGGGGGTTCGGGGCAGGTTTCAGGAGGAATTTTTAAAATATATATCTCCCTCGTTAGAAAGTCAGGTAATAGTAAATGGTACTTTTGTTAATAACCCTCATAGTGAGCTCCTCTGGTGGGGGGTGGATTTCGGCTGGGCCGGAATAATTTTTTACCTATACCTGTGGATCGTATGGGCAATTTCTCTTTTTAAAAATTACAGTGACCCTAAAAAATTCGCCATCTCTCTGGGAGTAGCCACCGCACTTATTCAATCCCTTGTTGATTTTAATTTACACACTGCAGGAGGAATTATTGGGTTTTTCCCCCTCTTCTTCTTCATAGAAACCCCTATCAAAAAAATGGAACTTTTTAAAATCCCTCGTTGGATTGTTGTGACTATTTTACTTTTTTACTCAATCATATCATTCATAAGAAGCATGGGAGAATATCATTTCAGAGTGGCAGATTTCTACTATAAAGAAAAAAATCTCCCTTTTGCAGTGAAAGAAGTTTCAACTTCTACATCATGGTGGAAATATTCTTGGAGAGCCTACTCCCTGAAGGGAATTATTCTTAAAAAAGATGGAATGTATGAGGCAGCAAAAAAAGAGTTTCAAAAGGCACTTAAAATAAATCCCAATGATAATTTTTCTCTCCGGCATTTAGGGGCAATCTATGCCAGAGAAGGAAAATATAGTAAAACAGTTGGACTTTACCTGAGAGCATTAAGACTCTCGCCATTCTGGCGATATGAGATTTTTAAAAGGCTTCTCCCAGTTCTCAGGATGAAGGGGGAATATGGCACAATTGAGAAAATTCTCAAAAAGTATCCCTCATTACTTGAAAAAGAGCCGCAACTAAGGTATTATTTTAAAAACCTAAAGAAATAGAGGAGGAAAGTAATGGCGATTCTTGATACTCAGATATTGAAGGGAATTCTGGAGAATTTTAAAAACTCCTTCCCTGAGGTGGGGGGAGTTGCCATAGTATCCAGAGATGGTTTAATCATGGTTTCCACCTACGAAGATGGCTCCTACAATGAAAAATTAGGTGCGATGACTACAGCTGCACTGAATCCAGCTAAAACAACTCTGGAAGAATTAGGACTTGGGGGAGCATGGGCTTCCATCAATCTTGGAACCAGAGGTGGCATTTTGATAAAAGAGATAGATGATGATATGGTCCTATCAGTGGTTGTTCTCCCTGGTGCCAAAATAGGACCCATTACAGGAGAAATGAATAGACTTGCCGCCGAAATTCGTGGATAAAGAATTCACTCTTTCAGGCTGGGAAAATATAACTTTTTATCAGCTTAAAAAAGGATACAGATTTTCTATTGATACTGTCCTCTTAGCAGCCTTTGTAAAATTTAAAAAAAATGCACGGATCCTTGAAGCTGGAAGCGGAGAAGGTGTGATCCCCCTTTTTTTGCAAAAAAGGGGGATTGATTTTTCCTACACAGGAGTTGAGATTCAACCTCTTCTGGTCCAGCTCTCCCGTAAGAATTTGATACATGGAAAAATAAAAGGAGAAATAATCCATGGTGACTATCGGGAGCTGAAAATAGTAGAACAGGAAAGCTACAATGTAGGAGTAGTAAACCCTCCATATTACTCAAAGGGTGCAGGAAAGCGAAACCCCGATCCTGTTGAAGAAATCGCGAGGCACGAGATTTCCGGAAGCCTGAAAGAGGCACTTAAGTTTCTCTCATGGGGAGTGAAAAAAAAAGGTAAAATCTATATCATTTACAATGCAAAGAGACTCCAGAGCATGATCTCCACCATGACAGAATTAAAAATTGCACCAAAGAAAATATTGCCTGTTTACTCACACAAAAATGGAGAGGCTATTTTCATTCTGTGTGAGGGAATCAGGGAAGGAGGAGAAGAAGCCCATATCCTTCCACCCTTGATAATTTATAAAAACACCAGAAAGAAAGAATATACTGAAGAAACAAAAAAAATCTTTGACACCCTGACATACCCCTAATGTCCCCCAAAGAAGGAGAAATATGAAAAGTATTTCTCAAGAAATTGCTTTTTCAATAAAGAAGGCAGAACCACCCTATGCAATGTTACATCGCAATTGGCCCTTTTAACCCCCATAAGCACTATGCTTCCAGCGGAGATACGACCGCCTCTCCTGAGATAACCGGGGGTTTTTCCTTCCTCCGTTTCACACTTCATTTTGTCCTCCTTACTGGAAATAATGAGCGGAGAAAGAGAATCGACCCTACCAGAAAAAGGGGTTAATATAAATGAAGGGAATTTGAAGAGAACCATGCCATTTTCAAAAAGTTCTATATTGCCAGGGGGATAGAGAGGATAGAGGGAAGGTCTCACCCCCCCACCATTCGCATCAAAATAATTTACCCCTTTATAGGGGAAATAAACAAAACTTTCAGTTATCCCATCTGGATATGCAAGACTCAAAAAAAGGAGCCTATCCGGGCAAACTCCTCTTGTGGTATAGAGTACCTCCCAGCGTGTTTTCTCTAGTAGAGGAAGGGCAGGAACCCTCCATTGAAGCGCATCCCATATCTGGTACACTATTCTACCGGGGATTTTCATTCTCAGACTCCAGTAGAACCCTTCCACCCCGAAATATCCTGTGGCAACATAAAACTTCTGACTACCACAACTATTTTTAACCCAGCCCTCCCGGGGGGACCATTTAACCATGAAACTCTCTGGTCTCAGGTACTCAAAATAATATGGATTTCTCTCTGGGCTCCAGCTGGCTAAAAACCAATCACCTTTCAGGTTGTAAATACCCATGGACTTTATTTTCCTGCTCCATTTAGAAGAGAGTAAGGAGGGAACTCCTCTTCTAACAAGCTCACCAAAAAGTATTTTCCCCTCAGGGAGATACCCTTCAACTTCCCTCACAGGATAGGAGGGGCCAGGTACAACTTTAAGTGCATAAGGGCCTTTTTTCTTTGCGACACCGTGCCGGGCGCTGGGGTTTTTCCCTCCAAATTTAAAGATAATTACAGCAAAAATAGTAAAAAGCAATAACCAGAAGAGGAGCCATAAAATTTTATTTATTTTTTCAGCATTCATTTTGAATATATTATAATGACCGGAGGGCTTTTGACAATTGAATAAAAGTGATGGTAGTGTTTTTTACTTAGATGGGCATATACATACTGACCCCCAATATCCTAAATAGAGCAAGAGAATTAAATAGGCAATAAAAGTTAACGCAATTTTTATGTCCTAATTACTCTTTTACATAACTGAGATTGCGTCGGTGGCACCTCATTCTTTTTTGACTTACAAGAAGCAGTAATAAAGAAGAGAACAATAAAGATGGGGATTAACTTTTTCACAATTCAAACCTCCTGAGAGTTAGAAGAAAAAAGTAGGGTAAGAATTTCTCCCCTCCCTTTATCCTGAGTTATAGGAACCATCTTTTTAGCAAATCTGG
>JALTID010000001.1:509-5657 GCA_027004335.1 bacterium | reverse complement strand
GGATTCTCCCTCATCTATTGTCTGGTCCCAGAGGTAGGCGATTCTCGTTGAGCCATCAGGATTTCTAAAATCAGGATGGTAAATATCCACTCCAGTATCGATTACGCCTATCAATACGCCCTTACCGGTGATATCCTTCTCTGTTGTTATCCCCGTATGCCAGTCATAGGCACCTACAGCAGGTACAACAAGGTTCAGGAGCGGTTTCATTTTAAGAGGAATGTGAAGGTTATCTTCATACCCCTCCTTTAAAAGGGTGTTTATTTGCTCCGGTGTTGCAAGAACATTGCAGTAATCATCCCCACAGCTTTTTATGAAAATTCCTGCGGATTTTGCGATTTTTTTAAAATATTCTGCGTCTATGTTTTCAGCAAGGATATGAATTGGCTGAGGGTAGGGAGGTGCACCCGATATAAAAGGGTTTTCTGCCCTTGAGAGAGTCAGGGAGAGAATTGGATCCATGGCGTAAAGCTGGAAGCCGAAGAAAAGTGATAGAAAAATGATTAAAAAAAAGTTCCTTTTCATTTTTCCTCCATCTATACAATATATCACAGCTTTTACTATTTATCCAGAAGCAAAAAATATGCCGTATCTGTTGTTAAACAACGGTGACAGCCACTGTGGGACCTGATTCAATAATTATATCCTGGCATTCTGAAGGCTTGTATAATTCGCCGTCAATAATAAATCCTTCTTTTGTCTTCTCAATTATCTGATTTGCTGAGCCTATCCAGATATCTCCTGAGTTCGGTCCCTTAATTACTTCACCTATCCCAAAAAATATGTTATGTATGTTATTGACAATTGTAGCGAATTTCAGGTCAGTGACTAAATAATAAAATTGCTCCACATCTCTGTCTGTGTTTCTGAAAATAGTAAGAGTTGGGAATGGGGTTTTAAGGGTAGATAGAATAGAGGTAATTACTTGATTTGATGGATATTCTTTCCCATCAATATAGATCTTTGCATTTATTTTTTCAATGTAGTAAAGGAATCTTTCTATTCTCATGGTAATTCCACCAATTACCTCCATAATTGTTCTCAGTACCCATCTTACACCAGGTTTATTATTTTCAAGGTATAGTTCAATGAATTTGTAAATAACACCATTTGCAAATGTTATTCCATACTGAGGTGGAAATTCCTCTTTCTCCATAGTAACTTTTAAGAGATTGTTTTCCATGTACATCAAAGAATAAGTTTTGAATTTACTTACAAATTTTCTGAGTGTCAAAGCGGGTGATTCAGGTTTTCTACCTGTGTAGTAAATAAGCGCGTTGGTTGAACCTCCTGCAAGAGGGATGATCCGGGGAATATTTTCCTCTCCTCCCTGCCTTATCCATTCTGTAAGAATTTTTTGAAGTGATCCATCACCACCATTCACACCTAAAAATGTCACCTCATCTTTCATGAGCCGTTCCACAGCTTTTCTCATATCTTCCAGAGAATATGTGTCTATTACAATACCAAGATCTCCCAGAATTGGTTGAAGAACTTCCTTCTTGTATTTCCCGGATTTGTTCTTCTTGGCGGTCATGTTGGTTATAATGCCAACTGTATGTTTGCCCATTTTTAAACCTCGCTTTTTTGAAAAAATTATAATTTTTTTTAAGAAAAAGTCAAAGTGGAGGAAGTAGTTCTTGATAAATTGAGAGAGAAATGGCGTCCCCGAGGGGATTTGAACCCCTGTTACGGGCGTGAAAGGCCCGTGTCCTAGACCTATCTAGACGACGGGGACGCAAAGTAGATGGTGAGCCGCGCAGGATTCGAACCTGCGACTCCCGCCTTAAAAGGGCGGTGCTCTACCTCCTGAGCTAGCGGCCCACGCATTCTCATTATACAAAAATGTGACAGGCTGTCAAATTAAAGGGATTCGGGTGATATACACTGACATCCCCAAAATTCTAAGAGGTTACTATAAAGTTGTAGATGGAAAACTTACAGAAGGGCAGTTTGAATATCTTTGGGAACAGGAAAGTAAAGAGTGGTATCCTAAGAAAATCTACCTTGGAGAAATAAGCAGCCTCGAAATCTACACCACACCTGTCTGCTGGGAAAATGAAATAAACCCACCTTCAGAAAGCTACTTAAAAGTAATAAAAGAGGGCTTGAAGGAAACGACAGGATGGGATGAAAGGGAGGTGGGGGAGTATTTAAAGAAGGCACAGGGGGGATGTTTTGAATTTTACTTTGGATAATCCTCTATCCAAATTTGGCGTAATTTAGTCATTCTACTGTGCAAATTGTACAAATTTTTGGAGGAGGAGGGGTACACAAGCCCCCGTAGGAGTAAAATCCGTTTTGCACTTTACTGCGCAAAATCCCGATTTTTACCTTTTCACAGAATTAAAACCAAACCTTACTCCCAATGTAAGTACAGGAAGGGGAAAATATAGCCCATTATAAGTCAGACAGTAGGCAAAAGGAACTGAAAGTCCTACATATGGCTCTATTGCAAAATTTTTTGAAGGTCTTATCTTATAGTTTAGTTTGACTCCTGGAACGAGACCAAAGTCAAGCAGGGTATGTAAGTCGGTCATCAGAGCAATGCCCATATATGCACTTATGAACAATCCCTTGTAAGTTTTTGGTTTGAAGTAATGTCTTTTCTCAATGGAGATCTCTACCCCCCAAAAGGGCATATTTATAAAGAAAAAAGAACCAACTGTTCCTGCTCCTGCCCATAAAGCTGTTGTTCCATAGGAAGAAGTTGTTTTCTCACTACTTGAAACTGCTTCCAGAGAGTAGGATATTCCTGAATATTCTATTGGTGTAAAAATCACATCGGCATAGGTTTGTGACGCAATCAGAAAGAAAGTAATAAAAAGTAGTGTTTTCTTCATAATCTTCCTCCTCTCTTTCCTTTAGCAACCTTTTTGCCAGATTATATTGTAGCTTTTATGACCTGGATGTCATAGACTTATGTTGGATATTTTATTTTTTCTTATAAACTCTTACTGTTCCGTAAAACTTTATCTCCATTCTCTTGTAGTGGTCCCCCTCCTGAGTATAATCTAATTGTAGGTTAAATTGAGCTGGAGGAAATGATGATCAGTGAGAAATTAAATTTTGCAATGGATGTTGCAAAAGGTGCAGGTGAGATTCTCAAGAAGCATTTTGGAAAAAGCAAAGAAATTATGTTTAAAGGTGAGATAGACCTTGTTACCAATGTTGACCTTGAGAGTGAAAAATTTATAATTGGAAAAATCAAGGATAGATACCCAGATGATGAAATTCTTGCTGAGGAATCAGGTGATTTAGAAGGTAGAGGAGGTTTGTGGATCATTGATCCCCTTGATGGAACTACCAATTATGCCCATGATTATCCCAAGTTTGCTGTTTCCATTGGATATTCTGAGGAGGGGGAGTTAAAATTTGGTGTGATTTATGATCCGCTTCTAAATGAGCTTTTCTATGCGGAGAGGGAACGGGGTGCCTTTTTAAATGGTGAGAGTATAAAGGTAAGTTTTATAGGTAACTTAGCTGTTTCTCTTGTTGCTACAGGTTTTACCTATGATGTGAGAACCACAGGGAGAAACATCCCTGAATTTAACAAATTTCAGATTACTGTTCAGGGGGTGAGACGGGATGGTTCTGCGGCTCTTGATCTTGCATATATTGCCTCAGGGAGATTTGATGGCTTCTGGGAATATGGCTTAAAACCCTGGGATGTAGCAGCAGGTATTGTGCTTGTGGAAGAAGCAGGAGGTAAGGTGACGGATATGGGAGGTGCTCAATATAAAGTAGGAGACTATGATATTCTGGCGAGTAATGGTAAAATACATAGTGATATGGTGGAACTAATCAGAGAAGTTAGGAGGAATAATAATGGATGAAAAACAACAGAAAATAAAGGTCAATGTACCCCCTGAGAAGAGAAAACCGGAGTTTACCAATGTTCTTTTTTTGCATGTTAACGAGAGTGAATTCATCTTTGACTTTGGGTTTGTGCAACCACAGGAACCAGTGGCCGATATTGTTTCAAGGATTGTTACATCTCCGATTCATGCAAAGAGGTTTCTCATGATTCTTCAAAACAGTATAAAAAAGTATGAGGAGACTTTTGGTGAGATAGAGATCAAAGTTAAGAAGCCCTTTGAAGGAGGGATAAATTGAGATTTTCCGAACCTGTTACTAGTGGAGACATACTGGGAATTATTGCTCCTGCGTCTCCTTTTGATGTGGAAAAATATCAGTTGGGAATTGCTGTTTTAAAGGAAGCAGGTTTTGAAATAAAAGAGGGAAGAAATCTTTTTCAGAAAAAAGGGTATCTTGCAGGCACGGTTAAGGAAAGGCTTTATGATCTCCTTGAGATGTATAACGATCCTCAGATAAAGGGAATCATTGCGGCAAGGGGAGGCTATGGCACCATGCAGCTACTTTCCTATTTGAGAATAGAAGATTTTGAAAAAAAGCCGAAACTATTTATAGGGAGCAGTGATCTAACTGCCCTTCATCTTTTTTTGAATTTTAAAGCAGGTATAGCTTCCATTTATGGCCCCATGGTAGATGGGGATTTTGGCGTCGCTGCAGATGAAACAAATATGAGGGTGCTCAGAGAGCTTATGGAGCTTCCTGAGGAGTATGAGTATCCCGCCGGTGATCTCCTTGTGGCTGAGCAGGGAGAAGGGGAGGGTATTTTAGTAGGCGGATGTCTCAGTATAATAGTTTCCCTTCTCGGTACCCCCTTTGAACCTGATTTTAATGGGAAGGTAATATTTCTTGAAGATATAAATGAACCTCCCTACAGATGGGACAGGATGTTAACTCAGCTTAAGTTAGCCGGGAAATTTGACAATGTGAAGGGTCTCATAATTTCCATAGCGGATTTTACACCCTATGAGGCAAATGGGTTCATAAGTGATTTTTTTAGGGGAATAAATGTTCCGGTGGTCACAGGTTTTCCTGCAGGTCATACTGTCCCCTCATTTTCATTACCCCTGGGATATATGGCAAAGATAGATACTTACAGTAGAGTATTTAAGGTATGGAAGAGCAGTTAAAAGATATTAAAACCTTAATTGATAAATTTTCACAACTCCTTGAAAAATATGAGGAATTGCAGGAAGAATGTGAACAGCTTAAAAAAAGGATCTCTGATATCGAAAATGACAGAACAAACTGCCACAACGAATTAAACCATATTAG
>JALTID010000001.1:0-499 GCA_027004335.1 bacterium | reverse complement strand
GAATAGAGAACAATAATTGATTGTTACTTTACAAAGATCTTGTCTTTGATTTTTTAACAGCTTTTTTCGTTTCTTCAATTACAGTGATAGCTGAGTCTGCATAGCCATCTGCGCCATATTCCTCTGCTATTTCCCTGCTCAGGGGGGCTCCTCCTACCATAACTACTACACCTGGGCAGCATACTTTTGCCTTTCTATTGCTATCGCACTTATTGCTGATAAGATCCCCTTTCCTGCCCCCTGTCCCCTCTGTCCCATTCCTGACTGCCCATGGAGAAGAATGCCTTATGGGGGGAGGTGATGGTGATTATATTCCTGGTTGAATGCCTAAGCTAATTGTATTACAATATATATACGATGATTTATTATGAAGAGGAAATTCTTAAAAGAATTAAAAAAGGATTGTTACCGAAAGATGTGTTTGTAAGATTTGACAACGCTTTTCGTGCGCTGGAGTTGACAAAAGACCTTTCATTATTTGATATAAGACTTTTAAAAG